>JALRAS010000030.1:0-13200 GCA_023262495.1 Bacteroidia bacterium
ATGGTTTCTAACGAGGCATCGTTGGTAAAGTTGGGCGCTCCATAGGTAACAATTTGATCTTCTATTTGATAGTAATGCCAACCGCCTGTTGCGTTGTATGGCTGTGCATCGTGATCAAGAACAACCGAACTGCCTGGGGTAATAAATGGTGTTATTTCAAAATCATAGGTCCAAACCTCTGCACCGGGGCACCAATTAGAACGATCGTAAACCCACGTTCCACCTTGTGGATACAAAGGATTAACATCGCAATTGTCTCTCCAAACTAATTTTGAAAATTGCTGTGTTCCATTCACCTTAAAATAGTGGTATTTAGGACAAAATTCAGCGCAATTTTCAGGTGTATCCATGCCATGACCAGTAATTCTGCTTTTCCATCTCGCGGTAACTGCATTGGAAGGGATATTTACGGTTCTTGGAGTAAGATAGTTGTCAATTGGGTCGTTGGGTTCGCCATAGGTGTAGCTTCCCGAGTAAATATTTTGAATACTAATGATATCGCGAGGAGGTGTGCCTTTAATAATTTCAAAACGCATATCAAGTAGCTCCTGCCAATTGCCAGCAGCGAGATGAACGCTGTCGCTCAATAATGTTCTGTAATCGCTTACATCAAAGGTCCATGTCCAACCGCTTCCTAAGCTTAACCCATTGCCATAAGGTGTGATATAACGCGCCAATTCATACCTAATTACCTGAGGGAAGTAGCTGTAATAGTTGAACGTGCTGTTGCTCAATGAATCTGTTGTTGCCGACAAGGTGGAGTCGATTGGGTTGCCATTTGAGTCGAAAATATAGTTGTAATAATGTACCGGCCAGGCCCAAATTGTATCTGTTGGTATAGTAGGAGTTCCATTGTTGGCATAGGTTAAAATTTGAACAGGGTTTACCAATGTTGAATCGATTACAAGCGTGGAGTCTATGGTTGAGGTGAACACACCTTGCTCAAAAACCACATTAGGTCGTAAACTGTCAGTTAGGAAATTACTCATTATTTCTGATGCACTTTTAAGAGGGTTAATGGCATTTTGAAAAAATGCAGCAGCATTATTTCCGGGTGCAAAATCGGTGGCGGATCCATTGCCATCATTAAAATGATAGTATACACTTAGATGATTATAAAGTGGGTTTGAACTGTCAATATGGGTATACATCAAACTTTGGATTTCTGTGGCTGTGAGTTCCTTATTGAATACAGCAAAATCATCCATTTTGCCGTTGTAAAAACTACTTGAACTGCTCACGCCTCTGCCTAGTTTGAAGTTGGCAATGTTATTCATAAGTTTTGTTTTGCCTGTTCCGGAGTGCCACAAGACACCATTGAGATAAATTTTCATGGAGCCGGTTGCAGCATTTTTTATAAATGACCAATGATTCCACTGTCCTTCAATTTCTGAAGTGGTGGCGGCTTTATTGATTCGGTCATAACTTGTACCTGAGAAACCCGCATCCCAATACACATTGCTGTCTGACCAAGGGGTATGACTATTTAAAATTCTATTACCTTGTGCATCTGATGCCTCAAAACAACTGCCATTAGTCGGTTGATTGGCCGGATCTCCGTATGCCCAGTAGCTGATGGTAATGAATGAATCAATAGCGGCCAAATTGTTATTCATTGGAATATCGATAAAACCATTATTGTTCACTTGCATATAGCGATCTTTATCTGCACTATAAATACTTTGAATTGTGCCCGTATTGCTTGCAGTAAGGGAAGTAGGTATGCCATCAAATAAATTGTCAAATGTGAAATCAACAACAATATTTGAGATTCCATCCCAAATAAATGGTGTTGTAAATGCTATTGAATTATTTCCGCTTGCAAATTGTGTGTTTGCTTGATAAACAGTTATCAATCCTGAATTTTGTATGGTGTCAGCGGTGAGCAACGAATTGCTTGTAGGAGCAAATTTTATGGTAAAATTTCGTAGTTGATTGCCGGGGGTAATAATTTGCAGTTGCATACCTGTGATAGGTCCCGCGCTGAATCCAGCGGCAGTTAGCTCTGCTGCTGTCCAAAGGTGCTGACTTCTTGAGGCGGCATGCGTGCTTTGTATGGCAGAAATGTTTTGAAAATTCTGGGTGCCGATACTCGCAGTATTGAAGCTTGCGGTGTCGGTATAATTAATGTTGTACTGCCAGTTAGTATTGTAGTTGTAGGCTTGTTGGTTGGTGTAAGAAAATGTTGGTGGTGTTTGACCATTTACCGTAAAAGTATGTTGTGTTTGCATAGCTGAGTCAGTAAGCCCGGTGTGATCGTATAAATAGGTATAGGTAAGATAGTCCCACTCGCCACAGGCCGGATTCTGAGCCGGATTGCACTTTAGTGTGTATTTCATCAATATTTTTTCGACACCTACAGTATCGGATGGGAATACAAACCAAGCATCTTGTGGTGAGCCGAAGGTAAATGTTTGCAAAGTAATGGTATCACCGGCTTGTGCGAAAAGTTTGTTTGAAAAGTTTAAAATGATTAAAGTAATGATAAGTAAGCGTGTAAATTTTTGCATTGTTGAGTAATTGATTATGATTGGTTAAAATGATAAATAAAAATCTTTGGTTAGTTCTTTGTATTCTTTACTGTAATTGTGTCTTTCATCTTGCTCTATGACGAGGGTTTCATCTACAAGCTTTTTGTTGATGAGCTCAAATTGCAGCAACTGTCTCTTTTCATCTTTATATTCAGTTGTTTTTATATGCATGATTCGGGTAAGATATAATTGATTGGCTGCGGCAAGTTCCCTAAACTTTATGCTTTCACGAGTGGGTAAAATAATACATATTTTCCCTTTTTCATGAAGCAATAATTTAGCACAATTGATAAACTCATTAAAGGGGAGCTGATCTGCGTGTCGTGCCTGATTGCGTGCTTCTTCCGATGATTTATAGGCATCTACAAAGTATGGAGGGTTACTAACAATGAGGTCGAACTTGTGTTGATTGTAGATCGTGAATTGCTGTAATGATTCGTTGAGTACCTTTATTCTATCGGGCCATGGAGAATTGCCGATATTTTCCTTCGATTGCTCACAAGCGGATCCATCAATATCAATAGCAGTAATCATGGCCGTACTTTTTTGAGCCATCATCAACGCAATTACTCCTGTGCCGGTGCCAATGTCTAGAATACTTTCTGCTCCCTCAATTTGAATCCATGCACCTAATAAAACCGCGTCAGTGCCCACTTTCATGGCACATCTTGATTGATTGATGGTAAACTGCTCGAACTCGAATCTATCTGCAGACATATTAGTCTTGACAATATTTTAATTCGTAATAATAATTATAAACTGTTGAAATTCATAAAAAAGCGATTTATTTTTTGAAAAAAAATTGAAAGTGTACAATTAACACACAAATAATTTATATTTACCGATTTGATAACAAAACAAAAACCGCAGAATAAGTATGAATCAAAAACCTAATTTGAGTTTTGCTCAAATTTTCAACATGAGTTTTGGCTTTTTAGGAATTCAATTTGGATTTGCTCTTCAAAATGCCAACGTGAGTCGCATATTTCAAACGCTTGGTGCATCGATTGATGATATTCCTATTTTATGGATTGCCGCACCAATCACAGGGTTCTTAGTTCAGCCCATTATTGGATATATGAGTGATCGAACATGGCATCCGAAGTGGGGTAGGAGACGTCCGTTCTTTTTTTTCGGGGCATTATTTTCATCGCTTGCGCTTTTTGCTATGCCCAACTCTAGTGCGCTTTGGGTTGCTGCTACCTTATTATGGGTACTTGATGCCTCTATCAACATTAGTATGGAACCTTTTAGGGCCTTTGTTGGTGACAAGCTACCTGCCTCTCAGCAAACAACTGGTTACGCCATGCAAACGTTTTTTATTGGAGTAGGCGCTGTCATTGCTTCGTTGTTGCCATACATTTTTACTAAAGTGTTTGGCTTCAGCAATGTTGCACCCGAGGGTGTCATTCCAGATTCGGTAAAGTATTCATTCTTTATTGGAGCAATTGTTTTTTTGGCTTCGGTATTGTGGACTGTACTTTTGTCTGACGAGTTTCCTCCTGAGGATATCAAAAAGTGGGAAGAGGAGAAATTGAAATCTGCGGGCGTTTTTAAGGGAATTGGTGAAATAATAAGTGGTATTTTTTCGATGCCAAAGGTTATGTTACAGTTGGCTGTGGTTCAATTTTTTACTTGGCTTGCACTTTTTTCGATGTGGATTTACACCACCTCAAGTGTGGCTCAAAATGCTTTCGGCACTAGCGATACAACATCAAAACTATATCAAGATGCGGGAGATTGGGTTGGTGTTATGTTTACAGTCTACAATGGTATTTCAGCACTATTGGCTTTTTTATTGCCTGCTTTGGCCCTGCGTATCGGAAAAAAGTATACGCACATGATTTGTTTAATTGCTGGAGGTGTAGGTCTTATTTCATTGTTTTTTATTCACGACCAAAAAATGTTGCTAATTCCTATGGTTGGGATAGGACTTGCCTGGGCTTCAACATTAACCATGCCTTATTCAATTTTGGCGGCTGCACTTCCCTCTAAGCAGATGGGCTTTTATATGGGTGTATTTAATTTCTTCATTGTAATACCACAAATTGTAGCAGCAGCGTTGCTTGGATTTTTTGTGAAGTCAATGTTTAACAATGAGAGTATTTATGCGCTTGTTATTGGTGGTATTTCCATGATTGTTGCGGGTTTATTATGCAAATTTATTGCCGACAAATCGCATATTAAACCATCATTGTGAGCGTTTAATTGATTTCAATTTCATCTGCAAACAGCCATGATGAGGATGCTGATCCAACCTTGCCATTGTCGCTCATCGTGGGGCATATTGCCACTAGTTTTACATACCTGTATTGCTTGTTGGGAAGCTTAAATGTGTAGTTATATTGCGTTTTGTTATTTTCAATTGTTGGTAAAATATCAAGTTCGTTAAAGTTGACGCTATCCTCCGAACAATACACCTTTACTTTTGATGGTAGGTAGATAAAGTCTGCTTCATTTCGATAAAATCCAACAGTGATGTTTGCTAAAGTTTGGGATACCTGTAGGTCAATTGTTGCTTCCATATCCGTATCATTCCATGCCAGCCATTGTTTATTGTTCAAAGGATACTCGCCTTTGATCCCATCAACAAGATTGCCTTGATTATAATATTTACTTGGTGATGTTTTGAATTGTACAGGCATTCCGCAAGCAAGGTGATGTTTGAATGAAATAAAACACTGTTTTCCTATTGCTTTACCACCTCGGGTGTATTGTGCATAACCGGTAAAGCTTTTGTCAAGTACTAAAGGAAATTGATAGATATGTTTGCCTGTTTCTGTCTCGATTAAAAGGAGCGAATCAGTAATTTCATTCACCCCGTTTTCAAACAAAGTGTTTGTAAGTTGTAAACAATAATATGGCTTGTTTTCACACTTGTTAATGATTGCTTGCGTTCCGTAAATGGCATTGGAATAGTTGATTTGATATAAATCCAAGTACCTGAAATGTTCTTGAATGCTACCTAAAAATCGTTGTTTGTTTTTATTTTCTGGAACTGTCCAAAGTGCTTCTGAGAGTGCAGCTATTCGTGGGAATACAGCGTATTCAACAGATGCCGGGGAATTTAAATACTCAGTCCATACATTGGCTTGGGCTCCTAAAATGTATGACCGTTCTTGTTCATTCAAAACTACCGGCACCGGGTCAAAATCATACACCTTTTCTATAGGGGTAAAACCTCCAATAGCTACAGGTTCACTCACCGGATTTCCTTGATAATGATCGAAATAGCAGTGCGAGCCGGGTGTCATTACTACAGCATGTTTTTGTTTGGCTGCAGCAATGCCGCCTTCGGTTCCTCGCCAACTCATTACAGCAGCATTTTGGGCAAGTCCTCCTTCCAATATCTCATCCCAACCAATTAATTTTTTATTGTTCTTATTCAAAAATTTTTCAATTCTTTGGATGAAATAAGACTGTAATTCATGTTCATCTTTCAAGTTTTCTTTTGACATTAATTGCTGACAGTTGTCACATTTTTTCCACCGTGACTTTGGGCATTCATCACCACCAACATGGATATATTCGCCCGGAAAAAGTGAAATGACCTCGCTTAATACATTTTCTAAAAAATCAAAAGTTTCGGGTTTCGGGCAAAAAACATCATCAAAAACTCCCCATTGCGTAGCTACTTCAAAAGGTCCTTTATTGCACGCTAAGTTTGGGTAGGCAGCCAAAGCAGCCATCGCATGTCCAGGCATCTCAATTTCGGGAACAATAGTCACATGTTTTGTTTTGGCATAGGCAACAATTTCCTTGATATCACTTTGTGTGTAAAAGCCCCCGTACGAAATACTGTCAAACAGGTGATCTCTGTAATGCCCAATCATACTGCCTTTGCGTTGAGATCCGGTTGCGGTAAGGTTGGGATACTTTTTTATCTCAATTCGCCAACCCTGATCATCGGTTAGGTGCCAATGAAAAACGTTCATTTTGTACATACTGATAAAATCAATGTATCGCTTGATAAATTGCTTATCAAAAAAATGCCGGCTTACATCTAAATGCATCCCACGCCATTTAAATTGAGCACTGTCAAGAATAAAGCAAGAGGGTATTTCAATAGCTTTTTGATTATTATTTCCATGTATCAGCTGTTTCAAAGTTTCAAAAGCATTTTTCAATCCTGCTCCTTCGGCTTTAATGATAATTTTTGAGGGCTGTATGTTGAGCTCATATTTTTCGCTCATCTGACCAGTTGAATAAATCAATAGTAGGTTCTGGGTTTCTTTAAGTGTATTCTTTCTTTGAAGGTTTATATTAAAATGAAATTGTAACCAACCTGTAAACTGATTAACCTCCGCTTCATTTTGCTTCAAGGGGTCGCTCACTAAAACAATTTTGGTTTCGTTACTCATAACAAAAGTCCCATTCATTGTTTCTAAAACAGCAGGGTAGGGCACAATACTAATTTGTGCGGTTATCCTCAAATAGCAGAGGCTTAATATCAATAACCAAAGTTCTTTTTTAGTCATAATTGTAATTATATTGGTGTATCAAAAAATATCGATTTAATTGATGATGGAGAAAATGAGTCACATTTTTCTCAACAACAAAGAAAAATAAAACATTTGTTTAATTGAGCTCATTTGTTTTTATTTTTTGATTGACTAATAACACCTTCAGGCCAATACGGCATGGGATCATTTATGAAAGCTTAAAAGAGTTCTTATAAAGGATTGGCAATGATGAGTTAAAAATAAGGCTAAAGCACGTTACTAAGGATAGTGCCTAAATAAAACTTAAAAATGTGCAAATCAGAATAATGTGTGTGCGATCTTTCATTAAATACCTCATTTTTACTTCAAAATTTTCAATTTGAGATATTTTATTACTTTTGCCTTCCTTTTTTTAGAATAATTAAGGTAATAAGCTGATTAATAATAAGAAACATAAAAATTATATAAATTTTAATCTTTAACTATGAATCAAATGATCTATTTAGTGCCTGCCCTAGGAATATTAGGGTTGGTAGTGATGGCAGTAAAATCTGCCTGGGTAAGTAAGCAGGATGCCGGTGATAAAAACATGCAAGAATTAGCTGGTTATATTGCTGACGGTGCAATGGCATTTTTAAAAGCCGAGTGGAAAGTGTTAAGCATATTCGTTGTTATTGCTGCTGCACTATTGGCATATTCAGGAACAATTCATGAGGTAAACGGGATACAAATTCACTCAAGTTGGATTATTTCTCTTTCATTTATTATAGGTGCAGTTTTTTCAGCTACAGCCGGATACATTGGTATGAAGGTGGCTACCAAGGCAAATGTTCGTACTACGCAGGCAGCGCGTACTAGTTTAAAGCATGCATTGAAAGTTTCATTCACCGGAGGAACAGTAATGGGACTTGGTGTGGCAGGTTTAGCTGTGCTTGGTTTAGGCGGTTTGTTTATTATCTTCCTCAAAATTTTCAATGTTGTTGAGGTTGATAGCGATCAAATGAAAACAGCTATTGAGGTGCTTACAGGTTTCTCTTTAGGTGCCGAGTCAATTGCTTTGTTTGCCCGTGTAGGTGGTGGTATATACACCAAAGCCGCTGATGTGGGAGCTGATCTTGTTGGAAAAGTTGAAGCAGGTATTCCTGAAGATGATGTGCGCAATCCGGCAACGATTGCCGATAATGTTGGTGATAACGTAGGTGATGTAGCCGGTATGGGTGCCGATTTGTTTGGCTCATATGTGGCTACTATATTGGCCACTATGGTTTTAGGTCAGGAAATAAATGTTGAAGATAACTATAACGGAATGTCGCCTATTCTTTTACCAATGGTAATTTGTGGGTTGGGTATTGTTTTCTCTATTGTTGGAACTTGGTTTGTTACCATCAAGGATGAGAAATCAAATGTGCAAAATGCGCTCAACATGGGTAACTGGTCTTCCATGATTTTAACTGTTATTGCCTCTTATTTTGTGGTTGATATGATGTTGCCCGAAACTTTAAGTTTACGTGGATATGAATTTTCGAAGTTGAATGTATTTCTTGCAATTGTAGTTGGAACTGTAGTAGGCGCTATCATGAGTATTGTTACCGAATACTATACCGCAATGGGCAAAGGACCTGTTAATTCCATCATTCAACAATCTTCAACAGGACATGCAACCAACATTATTGGCGGACTTTCTGTGGGCATGAAATCAACTGTAATTCCAATCATAACCCTAGCAGGTGGTATCATGGCATCATATTATTTTGCAGGATTGTATGGCGTAGCAATTGCTGCAGCAGGTATGATGGCAACAACCGCCATGCAATTAGCTATTGATGCTTTTGGTCCTATTGCAGATAATGCAGGAGGAATTGCCGAAATGAGTCAGTTGCCACCCGAAGTTCGTGAGCGTACAGATAACTTAGATGCTGTGGGAAATACCACTGCTGCAACAGGAAAAGGTTTTGCTATTGCTTCAGCAGCCCTAACTTCATTGGCCTTGTTTGCTGCCTTTGTTGGGATAGCAGGTATTGATGCAATTGATATTTATAAAGCTCCTGTTTTGGCAGGTTTGTTTGTTGGTGGTATGATACCATTTATTTTCTCAGCATTGTGTATTCAGGCTGTGGGAAGAGCTGCTATGGATATGGTTCAAGAAGTGCGCAGACAGTTTCGCGAGATCCCCGGAATTATGGAATACAAGGCAAAGCCCGAGTATGAAAAATGTGTGGCTATCTCTACTACTGCATCAATCAGAGAAATGATGTTGCCCGGAGCAATTGCCATTATCACACCTGTGATAGTTGGTTTTATTTTTGGTCCTGAAGTGCTAGGAGGCCTATTGGCTGGTGTTACTGTATCGGGTGTGTTGATGGGTATTTTCCAAAGTAATGCCGGAGGTGCCTGGGATAATGCAAAAAAATCCTTTGAGAAAGGTGTGATGATTAATGGTGAAATGTTCTATAAGAAATCAGAACCACATAAGGCATCTGTAACCGGAGATACAGTTGGTGATCCATTTAAAGATACATCTGGTCCTTCAATGAATATCTTAATTAAATTAATGAGTATTGTTTCATTGGTGATCGCCCCTTATATCGCGCAACCAAAATCTGATGCTGCCGCAATGGACGCTTGTTGCGAGAAGAAAACTGAGTCAGCTGCTTGTTGCGATAAAGATAAGTCGGCCACCAAATGTGATATGACTATGTGTGCTCAAATGACCAAAGAAGAGTGTGCTGCACATTGCGATAAAATGGGTTGTTCAGCTGCTGAAAAAGAGTATTGCATGAGCATGTATGATGCAGAAGGAAAATTCATCGGGAGTAAATGCGACCTCGAGAAATGTAAAGGTATGACGGCAGAGGAGTGCGCTGCTTGTTGTGACAAAATGGGTTGTACGCCTGAGCAAAAAGCCGCCTGTTTGAAAATGCTTGAAGCCAACGCCAATAAGCACTAAACACTCGGATAGAAAAATTATAACTTTTAAATCTATATCCGTGCCGGTAAGTTGTTTGAAAAGCTCACCTGCACGGATTTTTTTTTGATGAGTTCGAATGTTTGTTCTTATTTGTGAGTTATATTGGAAATATGTTTTAGGCCAATATTTAACAAATACCAATGTGTTACAAGGAAGGGCTCAAATTTGTTTTACTGCAGTGATGCTTCATGTGTCAATGCAGAATTTGAATTAAAAATTGCGCTGCAAAATTTTTGCTTTTGGTATGATATAACAAGTAATTGAATGATGACAACAAAAGAGCATGTACATGCTGCATGTCTAAAGGAATTGAATAACAGCATCATTTTCTTTCAAAAGGCACTCAACGATTTAAAGGATGGTGCTCAAAATGATGCAAAAAGTTCAGCAGGAGATAAGCATGAAACATCACTTTCAATGATGCAAATTGAGCAAGAGAAAATTAGAAAACAATTGAAGGAGGTGCAAGAAATGAAAGCCTCATTGGACAAATTAAATCCACATGTAGTGTCGCGCAAAATTAATTTAGGTAGTTTAATCAAAACTAACATAGGGTATTTCTATATTGCCGTAGCATTAGGAAAATTAAGGTTAGATCAATTAGAGCTACATCTAATGTCGCCACAATCGCCCATGGCAAAAAAAATGATAGGATTAAGTGTGCATGATGAGATTGAGATGAACTCAAAAAAAATAGTAATACAGGACATATTTTAATTATTAGTTGCTTTTCAAATAAAAACATCATATGAATACTTTCGCAAATATCAGACTCAATAAATTCATTAGCGAAAGCGGATTGTGTTCTCGAAGAGAAGCTGATAGATTTATTGAATCAGGAAGGGTCACCATTAATAAAAGAAAGGCGGTGATAGGGGAGGTTGTGAAGTATGGTGATGTTGTGGTTGTGAATGGTCAGCAACTTGAACCACTAAAGGGAGAAGAGTTAATTTTTATTGCTTTGAACAAACCCACAGGCATTACATCCACCACCGAACTCAATGTAAGAGATAATATTATACAGTTTGTAAACCATCATAAGAGAATTTTTCCGATAGGAAGATTGGATAAAGATTCTCAAGGACTGATATTATTAACCAATAATGGTGACTTGGTCAATAAAATTTTAAGGGCCGGAAATAATCACGAAAAAGAATATCTTGTAACAGTAAATAAACCTCTTAATGATCAAGTATTAGCCGGTATGGCAGCAGGTGTTCCTATGCTTGGTGTAACAACCAAAAAATGTAAAATAGAGCAGATTAACGCAACGGTATTCAAAATTATTTTAGTACAAGGGTTAAACCGGCAAATTAGAAGAATGTGTGAGCATTTTGGATACGAGGTCACTAAACTCGAAAGAGTTAGAATCATGGATATTGGCTTAAAAGGTTTACCACTTGGCGATTGGAGAGATTTAACAGAACCTGAATTGAAAAGTATTTTTAAGTTGATTGCTAATTCAACGTCAGAAAGTAAGCCCCAAGCAGGCAATCTGCGTCAAAAAGATAGACAAAACCATCCAAAAGCCAACAAGGCCAAGCAGACCCGAGTTCATGGCAATGACAAAAAGGACACAAAAAGTAAACCTAAGGCAAGCATTAACAATACAAAGTATGGGAAGCCCAATAAAAATAAAGGTTTTACTAATAGAGGCAGAAAATAAAGTTGCCTAAAACTGTACATTAAAAGTAATCAAATCCAAATCCCACATTAAAAATGTGGAAGTGATAAAGCAAGTGTAAATCAAACTTTTGATTCAATCGAATACCAAATATTTGATATGCAGATTTACCGAAAAAAAATCACAAATGCCCTCTATTTAATTCATCTTTACGATAGAACTTATTCATTGGCTAATCAAAATAGTTTGAATGCCTGCATAAGTTATTGATTACTTATGATATTTTCCTCTTTGAAAGTAATTTCAGATTGTTTGAGTAGTCGATTAATTATTTCAATTGGTCTAAAGCAGTTATTTGTTTGTGAATAAATGTTAAGAAAATTTTGTGTTTTTAACATCTATTTGTTAAATTTGGTGAATCGGTAAACAAAAAAAGTCATTTCACCAATGAAGAAAAATTGCTTCACGAAGAATATATATGCATTAATTCCCTTTGCCATTCTTTTCTTCATACATGGAGTTAATGATGCATCAGCTCAAGCCCAGGAGCAGCCGGTTTCCAAATCAAATTTTGTTCGTTCTTCTGTTGTTAAAGGCAGTTCTGAAGAGGAAAAACTGAAAAAAATAAAGCAAAGGGAAGATCAAAATAATAACCTTAAAGTCAAGAAGATTTCTGAAAATAACAAACCTCATTACATTCTTAATTTAAACATAAGTGCGGCAAATAAGCAACAAGCCTATATCAATGCCTTAACACAATTTGCTAGAATTGAACAATTTAGATTCGTAGAAAAAAGACGAACAATTAATTTACAAGGAGGTGATGGAAGCATCACACTTTTTTCTTCTCAAGAGCTGTTTGATTCATACGGCAAAAGGATCAGGCCACAAAATATCAAACAAGGTCAGTCTTACCTTGAGGTGGAGTTCTTGCTGGGAGACAACGGATTAATTAAGGAGCAACTGATCAGGTAAGCATTGAGGCAACTAATTATCATAGCGATATTGTTATTCTGCTGTTTTCATCTGAAGGCACAGAATTTTAATATGGGTAATCTTGGCACTGTTACCAATGCTTGTGGAGGTAACTTTTATGATAGTGGAGGCCCTGCCGGGCAGTACGCAGATAATCAATTTTTTACAGCAACTTTTTGCGCTCCTGCAGGTCAATATATTTCCTTTAATTTCACCTCATTTAACTTAGAAAATAATTTCGATTTTCTTGATGTATACAACGGGCCTAATACTGGTGCTCCACTGATTGGAAGCTATACAGGTACTGCAAGTCCCGGATTAATAACAAGCACACTTGGTGGGTGCATCACATTTGTTTTTGAATCGGACTTCATTGTGCCGGCAGCGGGGTGGGTTGCTTCTATTGCTTGTTCCTCCGCGCCACCTTCAACAGGTAATGATTGCGGTTCAGCTTCTCCGTTTTGTACAGGTACATCGTATATTTTCCCGAATAACACCAATCAACCCAATCTTGGTCCAATTGACTGTTTGGGCTCATCTCCCAATCCCGTTTGGTATTATTTGCAAATTCAAAATCCTGGAAATTTAAATATTAATATCAGCCAAACTGATGCATTCGGTTTTGGAATTGATATTGATTTCGATTTGTGGGGGCCCTTC
>JALRAS010000030.1:13210-26556 GCA_023262495.1 Bacteroidia bacterium
CAACTTGTCGGCCGGTTGTGCAGCTGTTGCCGCAGGAACAGCTCCGAGTATAGACTGTAGTTTTTCACCTGCATTTACTGAACAAGCCAATATCGTTGGTGCCACGGCCGGACAGTATTATATTTTGTTACTTACCAATTATTCAAACACTGCTGGTACAATTTCATTTAGCAGTGCAGCAGGTTCAACAGCTACTACAAATTGTGCACTTTTATGTAATATTACTGATGTAACAGCCACTGCAGGTGCCTGTGTTCCTGCTACAGGTACATATACCCTCACTGGTCAAGTTGTTGTGGCAAATCCTCCAACCTCCGGAACAATGCAGGTTACCACAAGTTGTGGTGGAAGTGTTACCCTAAATGCTCCATTTGTTTCCCCTATTAATTACAGCATACCCGGAATTGTTGCCACTGGAGGTAATTGCAATGTTACGGCAACATTTTCTGCCGATCCGTCTTGTGCATTTACACAATCCTATAATGCACCTGCTTCTTGTGCATCAGGGGGTTTAAACTGTCCTGGATATTCCTCCACATCTACAAGTCCCAATACTGCTTGTGCAGGTCAGGTGTATTATTTTGATGTGGCTAATACATCCTGTAATGGTACGATTAGCTTTAATGTGGTTGGGAACTTTGGGTCAAGCTTTGCCAACGAAATAACATGGCAGGTAACAAGCAATCTAACTGGTACAATTGTCGCAAGCGATTTGAATGCAACAAATAATGTGAATGGTGCTTCATTTAACGTGCCGGTTGGTCCACTAAATCCTGCAACAGTGGGAACAATATTCACGCTTACTATTTTTGATTCCTATGGAGATGGATTTAATGGCACTGGAGGAACAATAAGTGTAGTTCAAAACTCAACAACCATAGGAGGTCCGATTACAGGAAATTTTTTGTTTGAAGGGAGTACTATTTTTGGAGCTAATATTGCCATATCTCCTGCTACCATTACCATCAATACCCCAACTGGTCCGGTATCTTCAACAGTAACCGGATGTAATAATTTTCACGTGCCATTAACACTGCAGAATGCAAATTTTTGCAACACCATCAACATCAATCTCCCATTTACCATCACCTGTCAATCAACAGGAGCAATTATTTCATCGGGTACAAAAAATGTAACTGTGTATCCGAGTATTCCAACATCAGCAGCTGACTTGGTAAGTATCGACTTCAACCCTACGACTTGTACTTGGTCAATGACTCCTCAAAATGATTGTATTGCTGCGAATATTGGAAGCATTTTTACCGTTTCACCCAATCCAACAAGTGTTACCAATACATCTTGTACAGCAGGGAGTCAAAGCTTTGATGTTACCTATAATGGAATAGCTGCGGGACCTAACTGCTGCTCCACGGGTGGCCCACCAACACCTATTGTATACAATCAGACCTTCACACAATCAAACCTGACTGTTGCCAGCTCACCTTTCGGTGGCATCAACAATGCAGCATTGTTGACCATTCCTCCAAATGCAGTTGGAGGTAATGCGACCTCACTTAATTTTACATTAAATATCAATAATTATTGCTTTCAAAATGCTGCTCTTAATAGTTATTGGGTAACTGTGGTGGTAAATGGCAGCATAATCTCTGATGTATGGTACAATCCTGCACCTGTCAACAATACGATTAATTTAAATTTGGCCGCATTTCCTAATGGTTACAATCAAAACAGTACCATCCAAATTTACGTGTATCCAAATGCTTTTTCCGCAATGGTTCCTCCTCCATTCACTACGTTTTTACCTAATGGAGTCTGTGGGGCGCTACCAAATTATAGATGGACAGCACAAATATCATCCACTATCAATGCTACATTCGCTGATTTAGCGAGCACCCCGGCAGTTTGTACTTTCAGTCCATTTTTACCATACAGTTGTTGTACATCTACCACAGTCCCTAATGCTGCAGCAAGTATCTGCAGTGGTGGCTCGCTATCAGCCCTCACCGCCTGGCAGAACTCGGTTGTTACCGCTAATACTTCATGTATAGTTTATTCAAGTGTAACACCGGTAGCTGGAAGTGTTGCGCCAAATAATTTGTTACCTAATGGAATTAATTTAACAGCAGGTACCATCGTTCAAAACGTAGTTGCCTACAGCTATTGTGATACAGATGGCAGTGGCTCTGTCAATAGTGGTGATACATACACCCCTGTGAGTACATTTGATTTGACTGTTTTTCCTGTACCTACAGCTACCATATCAGGTACAACTTCAATTTGTGGGGGAACCTCTACAATAATTAGTTTCAATGGTACACCCAATGCCACCGTAACCTATACCATCAATGGAGGACCTAATCAGTTTATTACGCTCAATGCAGCCGGTGCAGCAACAATAGCGACTGCCGCACTTACTGTTCCCACAACCTACTCCTTAGTGAGTGTAAGCACTCCGGGACCACCTGTATGTTCCCAAAGCGTATTGGGCTCAGCGGTCATCTCCATTATACCGCCCCCGATTGCCACTTTTTCATATCCCACTCCTGTATGTTTAAATGGTGTAAATCCTTCTCCAACATTTCTTGGAGGAGGAGTAGCTGGCGTTTTCACAGCTTCTCCTGCCGGATTGAATTTTGTGAATACGGCCACAGGTGAAATAAATTTGGCGACAACCACTGCCGGCACATATACCATCACTAATACAATAGCTGCTGCAGGAGGCTGCCCTCAGGTGATTGCCAATTTTACCATTGTGATAAACACTGCGCCAACATTAACAATCAATCCTTTGCCCATTTCATCAACGCTTTGTTATGGTCAGTCAACAGTTAACTTAGCGGTTACACCAACATCCTTTACTTCTTATGCGTGGTCACCTGCTGCAGGTTTATCTGCAGTTACAGGGTCTTCTGTAACTGCAAACCCTTCGGTAGCTACAACCTATACAGTCATCGGAACTGCTGCTAATGGATGTACGGCTAGCAGCACTATCAATGTTAATGCGGTTTCACCATCAAATGCGGGAATCAGCTCAAGTATTACACTTTGTAGTAATGATGCACCGATTGATCTTTTTTCATTACTTGGTGGTACCCCAATGAATACAGGAGTTTGGACAGGTCCTTCAGGGCTGAACGGTGGCAGTTCAGGGAACTTCAATCCTGCAGTTAATCTTCCTGGAATATACTCCTATACAGTTCCCGGTGTGGCGCCTTGTCCGAATGTTTCTGCCACTGTTACGGTAAGTGTAAATCCACCACAAAATGCTACTATTTCGGGTGCCAGCAATATTTGTTCAGGAAATGGGACTAATATAATTTTTAATGGTAACCCTAATTCAATTGTAACATATAATGTTAACGGAGGTGCATCTCAAACGATAACGCTTAATGCTCTGGGAAGCGCAATACTCCCAACAGGTACACTATCTAATACAACAACATATAATCTTCAATTAATTCAATTGCCGGGGCCAACATGTCCTGCATCGCTCAACGGATCGGTAACGATTACCGTTGACCCTAACCCATTAATATCACCTATTTATCATGACTAAATCCTACACAATGAAACAGTTAAACTTTATCCTTTTGATTTTATGCCTAGGCCTAACATCAAAAACCTTGATTGGCCAAACACTAACCAATCAACCGCAAATTATTTGCCAGGGCGAAACGAGGCCTTATCGGGTCGATTGGCAGGCACCTGATGGTCCCGATGGTACACCTGGGTCAACCTATGCTTGGTCAGTAATCACTGCAGGTTTTGTTGGTAATATTGTTCCTAATCAGAGTCCAGGTGGATTTAATAATCATATTTTAATCAACTGGGGAGCAACCCCTCCCGGGTTGTATCAGGTTCAAGTGATCGAAACGAGTAACGGATGTCCATCAGCACCAGTTACCTTGGATGTTCAGATATTGGCCACCCCAACAGCCAATGCAGGCGCTCCACAAACGATATGTCAAGATGGAACTACAACTGCATTGACGGGCACAGTGGGTGGTTCAGCAACAGGAGGAACTTGGTCGAGCAGTGTTGGTGGTACATTCAGCCCTAATGCAAACACACTTAATGCAACCTGGACTCCACCAGTGGGATTCAATGGCGTTGCAACGCTTACTTTAACCACAACGGGTATGGCTCCATGTACGGCAGCCACTTCAACAGTTGATATTACCGTAACACCAAATAATACCATAGCGTTGAGCTCTGCTGTAGGAACAGATGCTCAAACAATATGTATCAATACACCATTGGTTAATATCACATACACAGTAACAGGCGCAACAGGTGCAACGGTAACCGGATTGCCGGCAGGAGTAACAGGTGTTTATGCAGGCGGTGTTGTAACAATCAGCGGCACACCAACTGTTTCTGGTACATTTAATTATGACATCACCCTTACGGGAGGATGTGGCACTATTACTGAATCAGGTATTATAAATGTAACGCCTGATAATACAATAAGCTTAACCTCTGCAGCAGGTACTAATGCACAATCTATTTGTATTAATACATCATTGGTTGACATTACCTATGCTGTTACTGGTGCTACAGGAGCTACCGTAACTGGCTTGCCAACGGGAGTAACGGGTAACTTTGCCGGAGGTGTTGTAACCATCAGCGGAACACCAACCGTTTCGGGAACATTTAACTATACAGTAACATTAACGGGAGGTTGTGGCACAGTGACTGCAACGGGAAGTATAACCATCACCCCAAGCAGTTCAATCACATTGAGCTCAGCTGTAGGTACCGATGCTCAAACTATTTGTATCAATACACCGATTGTAGATATAACTTACACTGTTTCGGGCGCTACAGGAGCAACGATAACCGGCTTGCCTGCGGGAGTTACAGGAAGCTACGCAGGTGGAGTGGTAACCATTACGGGAACACCAACAGTTTCAGGAAACTTCAATTATACAATAACACCAACGGGTGGCTGTGGTGTAGTTGTGGCTAATGGAGCGATTAATGTGAATCCAACTCCTGTTACCTCTCCAATTTATCACGATTAGTAGTATAAAATAAATTGAATAGACAGCTATACATACTGCCACTTCTGCTGCTTGCATGGTTTGCGAGCGGCAGGGTTATGGCCCAAACAAACGGCACTGATCCGCAGGTTGTTTGTGTTGGATATATAGGTGCCTATCAAGTTGATTATACAGAAAATTCAGGAGCAGGAACCATCGGATCGACCTATAGTTGGTCGGTTATTACCGCAGGATTCTCGGGTTTTATTTCGCTGAATCAAGGCCCGGGTCTCAGCGAAAATCGTGTAATAATTGATTGGGGGGCAACGCCTCCAGGGGTTTATCAAGTTCAAATTGTCGAAACAAATGCCGGGTGTGATGGACAACCCGTTGTATTGAACGTTCAATTGCTTCCAATTGCGAATAACACCACCACCATCACAGCTTGCGATACCTACACTTGGGCTGTGGATGGCAACACCTACACCAGTAGTGGTACTTACACTTTTGTGAACGGATGTAATACTGAAACACTTGATCTTACTATCAATAATTTGGTAACTAGTGTAGATGTGCAGACAGCTATTGGAAACTTTACTTGGATTGATGGTATCACCTACACTAACAGTACGAATACCCCCACTTATACAATTTCTAATGGTTCCAGTAATGGTTGCGATTCTACAATAACCCTAAATTTGACTATTTACAATAATGTTACAGCGTCCGATATACAAGTAGCATGCGATGAATTCACATGGATTGATGGGATAACCTATCTCAACAGCACAAACACCCCAACATTTACCTTCCCAGGGGGAAGCTATACTGGTGCAGATAGCACTGTTGTCTTGAATCTCACAATTTATCAATCCATTACCATCAATACGAATGCAATTATTTGTGATGGTCAAACATATACACTTCCAAGTGGCACAACAATCAATGCTGCAGGGCAATATATTGATACACTGACAACAATCAATGGGTGCGACTCTGTCATCCAAGTTGTTTTAAGTGTTTTGGGTGTTCATCATGATACATTGTATGGCTCAGTATGCAATAGCCAACCATATCAATTACCAAACGGTACTTTGGTTAATACTCCCGGCACTTACGATATGAATTATACCAATCAAAACGGTTGCGATAGCATTATTACTATTGTATTGAATGATGGAGCCAACCTGAATGCAACAGTGCAGATTGTTGCAAGTCCAAGTGGTATTATTTGCGAAGGAGAAGCGGTTACTTTTACTGCAGGGTCTATCAATGGGGGTTCAGCTCCAACCTATCAGTGGTATGTAAACGGTATTCCAATCCAAGGTCAAAATATGAATGAATTTACAAGTTTTAGTTTGAATAATAACGATACAGTATCGGTACAGTTAGTGTCGAATGAGCCTTGCGTTATTAATCCTATTGTATTCTCAAATTCAATCATACAGCAGGTATCTGTACCTGTAAATGTAAGTGTTTCAATATTTACTACCCAACAATTTCCTGCTTGTTCCGATCGACCAATCACCTTTACCGCCTTTACAGTTAATGCAGGTAATAACCCTATCTATCAGTGGTATGTGAATGGCTTGCCTGTGATGGGTGGAAACAATGATACCTTGATAATAGATAGCTTGTCCAATAATGATATTGTTACGCTTAATGTTTATTCAAGTCTTGATTGTATTATCAATCCTGTTGCCTATTCAAACAGCATTGTTGTTACACTGATACAGAGTATATCTCCTACAATTTATATTACTGCAGACGATTCTATCATATGTGAGCAGCAACCCATAAATTTCACTGCTCATATAAATGGTGCGGGGTCTAGTTTAATCAATTATCATTGGATGGTAAACAATATTTTGGTTGCAATCACAGAGGATTCAATATTTACCTACAGTAATTTTAGTAATTTGGACAGTGTAACATGCCAGCTTGTTTCATCCTATATTTGTGTAAATCCACCAATTATTGTCTCTAATCCAATCTCAATTATTGTAAATCCGAATCCTTTAATTGACATGATTAATTATGAATACCGTCACAATATTTGTGATACCCTACAATTAATTGCTACAACAAATATCAGTAATCCAATTTACGAATGGCGTGGAGATGCCTATATCAGCTGCTACAATTGTGTTTCAACAAATACAAGCACCAAAAATGATACAACTTGGTATTATTTTACCGTAATCGATACCGAAAATGGTTGTTTTAATATCGACTCTACCGTGGTTATTCTTAATCCTGAGCCAGAAGCATCTTTGCCAACCGCCTTCAGTCCAAACGGAGATGATAATAATGACATTCTCTTTATAAGAGGCAGTTGTGTAAAAGAAGTTTCCCTGAAGGTATATGACAGATGGGGAGAATTGGTGTTTCAAACACAAACTACTTCAGTTGGCTGGGATGGCAATTTTAAAGGAAGTCCCGCAGCTGCCGGTGTTTACGTTTATGTCCTTGATTATGTATTATTTAATGATCAAATCAAAAATAGTAAAGGGAATGTTACCTTGATCAGGTGATACCAATTGCATATATTTTTAGTCCAAGTAAAAAATAAAAATGCGTTGGTCAATGCCTATACTTTATGAAATTAGTTATGTGAAGCTATTTCACAATGGGACTAAATTAATATCGCAGTATGCATAAAACGAGTTAGCTTAAACTCGGGAGTGCCGGTTGAAAATTTGTAAATCTCCGCTCCTTGCTAAGTAGTATGGGAGAAACTATATAATATCGGTTAAATTTTTTATACCAAATAAGCGGGTAGCTGTAAAGCCTTCTGCATAATTCACATTCATCATTCTGCCCAAGTCGGCAGCTCTTTCTCTCAAACTATTGAAAAATGCCAATGAACTGATTGGGGTCTCCGGTTCTTTTGAATTGGGGTCGTAAAATTGAGATGAGTAAGCCATTATAGCCTTTATCTTCTCATCTATCACATCAGAAATATCAATCAGAAAATCAGGTTTGATGTGGTTGTACTGAATGTAATGAAACAATGATTTTGGGCGCCAAACAGATTGCTCACTTTGATCCTCATTGTATGTTTTTATCTTAATTAATCCTGAATAAAAACAAGCATCAGCAACCAATTGAGCGGCTCTGCCATGATCGGGATGTCTATCTTCAATGGCGTTTGCTAAAACGATATTAGGCTGATATTTTCTGATTTTTTGAATAACGGGAAGCAAATGTTCCTTGTCGTTTTTAAAAAATCCATCCTCGAAACCAAGATTTTCACGAACTGACAATTTCAAAATTGCAGTAGCATTTTTTGCCTCTAGTTCACGCAATGCTGCGCTACCTCTGGTTCCCAGTTCCCCGGAAGTTAAATCAATTATGCCTGTTGTGAGACCACTTCTTTGATGCTTTATCATCGTTCCGGAGCATCCTAATTCCACATCATCGGGGTGGGCGGCAAAAGCAAGAATATCTAATTTCAAGGTAAAGAAATTTATTGGTTTTGTGCTGCAAATATCGATTAATTAATTTTATGTTGCTGCGTTAGTCAAACGAATTTTTGGATTCAAATCATGGTTAACCAAACTTAACTTGAAATAAGTAAATGGGGAGCATTTGTTGGGCTTAAAATCACAATGTCTTTATGATTTGTTTTGTATTACCCCGAATTAAACAGTAAAAGTTATGTATGCACCGCACTAGTGATTTTATGAGGGTAATTCAGCCTAGCAGGTGTTTCAATCCATTGAACCAATGTATTGAATTACAGCTGGTTTAGCTTTTCCACATTTTCTAATGCGGAATTTGGGATTCATTATATAATTTACAAAACACATCGGTATTATAATACATCCAATCATTTTGTGATAAAAAAACCGAATTTCTTTGAGTGAAATCCGGTTTATATAATCATCAAAATACTTGTTGCGTTTGAGAATAAAGAAATTTATTTTGCTAAAAAGTCGCTTATTTCCTTTGATTTGGAAGGGGAGGTGCGAGAAGCAACGCTGCCCACCCAATTTCCTTTTTCATCGATTAAGAACTTTTGAAAATTCCAAGTAACCGGCTCATCCTTTATCCCATTCATCGATTTTTCAGTAAGCCATTTGTAAATAGGCGCCATACCGGCCCCCTTAACAGAAATTTTTGACATCATTGGAAAGGTTACAGCGTACTTCTTTGAACAGAATGACTGAATTTCTTTATCCGTACCTGGCTCTTGACCACCGAAATTATTGGCGGGAAAACCGATAATCACCAAATTTTTTGATTTGTTTTTTTTGTATAGTTCCTCCAAATCTGAGTATTGTGGGGTATTACCACATTGTGATGCCGTATTCACAATGATTAATTTTTTACCCTTTAGAGTGGCAAAATCGAAGGTGCTTCCATCTATGCTTTTTACTTTAAAATCATAAATGCTTTTGGCTTTGTTTTGCGCTAAACCTAGTGTGCCCATCATAGCAATGATAAATGTTAAGATTGTTTTTGTCATGTTAAGTTGTTTCATAGTTAACAATAGACTACCACAAAGGTTTTAAATCGTATGCATTTTTAGCAGGAGTTCATAGAGTCTGTTAGAATAACCAACTTCGTTGTCATACCATCCAACGACCTTTACCATAGGCCCAACAACTGTAGTAAGTAAAGAATCATAAATAACAGAATGTGGGTTACCTATCACATCAGATGAAACAATAGGATCATTGGTATACTCAATAATCCCTTTGAGTGAATTGTTAGCTGCTCTGTAAAATGCGTCATTTACCTGTTGTGTGGTTGGTTTTGACTCTAAAATTACTGTAATATCAGTTAATGACCCATCTGGCACCGGCACTCTTATGCCACCTCCACCAATATTTCCTTCTAATTTAGGGAAAATTTTAGTGAGCGCCTTAGCGGCTCCAGTTGTAGTAGGTATAATTGATAAGGCAGCTGCTCTTGCACGCCTTAAATCATTGTGGGGAGAATCCGTTAATCTTTGATCTCCTGTATAAGAGTGAACCGTACTGATAAAAGCAGATTTTACCCTCCATAGATCATCCAAAACCTTGAGTAAAGGAGCAGCAGAATTGGTTGTGCACGATGCATTAGAAATTATTTTGTCATTTTTATCAATCAAGTCATCATTGACACCAAGCACAATGCTTTTAATGCTCGGGTCTTTTGGCGGAGCTGAAAGAATTACCCTGTGGGCTCCATTTTGTAGGTGAGTTTGAGCGGATTTCATATCTAAAAACATACCGGTGCATTCAACAACTGCGTCCACCTTGGGGTTACTCCAATCAATTTCGTCAATATTTGAATGGTGAGTCACATTGATTAGTTTACCATTGATTATAATTCCATTTTCAGAGGTGCTGATATTGCCCGAAAATCTGCCATGGATAGAGTCATATTTAAGAAGGTGTGCAATAGTTTCGTTATTTGCCTGTTCGTTGATGGAAACTACCTCAATATCTCCTCTCTCTATGCAGGTTTTGAGTAATTTTCTGCCAATTCTGCCTAAACCATTGATTCCTATTCTCATAATTTGTAAACTTTAATAAAAAAATAACCCCATTAGTTGATAGCTAATGGGGTTATCAGTTGAAATAATTAAGTTATTTTTTGATTACGAACTTCACTACTTTTTTGTAATTACCGCTGTTGACTGAGGCAATGTAAGTGCCTTCATTCATGCCATCATTTTCAAAAGTGTAAACGTTGGTCCCTCTTTTTAGGTTACCCAAGTCAAAGTTCCTCACAACCTTACCTTGCAGATCAAAAATGGTAAGCGTTGTTGCTCCTTCTTGAGGAATATTAAACTTGATTGTAGCTTGTTCAAAAACCGGATTTGGATAAATCAGCATTTGTTCTGAAGATAAAGAACTGTTGTCTTTAGTTTCTTTGGTTCCTAATAGCGTGTTTGTTCTAAATATTCCTCTTCCGTGTGTGGCTGCATAAATAGCGCCAGAGTTCCAACATTTGTTGTATGGTTGAGTTTGCTGACGTAACATAAATACTGCACAATTAGCCATTCCGTCATTATCGCGAGTCCAGTTACTTCCTCCGCTATTAGATGACCATATACCGTATTCAGATCCAAGAAGAATTCTGTTACCATCAGTATAGTCAATCAAACTTGAATAGATTGGCATCTTAGGCAAATTACCTTGAATGTTCGTGAAATTTGAAGTATTGCTTGCAGATGCGGCTGTGTTTGCATTGTTGCAACGGTAAACATAGTTATTGTTAGCATAGTTACCTAGTGTAACTATAATTTTACCTGCATCATTAGGATCAACTGCAATGCTGGTAACTGCTTGTCCACTAAATACACCTAACCTGGTACAAGTTAATTGCGAGTTAGCATTATTAATCCAACCTGTTGCAGTATCGGCAAGTGTATTGAATTTAATTGAGTTAAGGTTTGATACACGGTAAACGGCACCGCCTGTTCCACCAGTTTGTGTGCCAATGTAAAGGTGATTTCCATCAGCTGAGAAAGATAATGCGCCAACTTCACCGTTGAGACCATCGTTGTTTCCAACGGTTTGGTTAACAGCTACAGGCATCCAATAAGGACTGTCTGAAAAATTCAATGGACGAACGGCAAGGAACACACGAATACTCGAACCACTGATCATTCCAACTGCCATCCTTGAGCTTACGATATCAGTAATATTTTTGATGGTGTCGCCTGCAGTGGCAGGTGAACTTCCTGTATAAGTTACCTCAAAAGGATAGTTAGAGTTGTTGCTGTATGCTGTAAACTGGCTTCCGGGTTGAATTGTTTGACCAGCAGGAACAATGTAATTCACAACATCTTGACTTTGTTGGTTATTGAAACTTTCCCACAATCTGATAACGGTATGAAAAGAAGAATTGTCAACAAAAGCTGTTGGAGCACCTCTGAAGAATGTTGAATAACTGCCACCCAAAGTACCTGATCTTCTTAAGTCGCCAAAGTATAAAGAAGCAAATGATGCATCGGGGTTGATGGAAGAAAAGTCACAATCAAAGCCGTCACCACCCATCACTTCTTTTGCCCATCTGGTGGTAGGTCCGTTAAAGTCGATGAGGTTGGTACCATTATCCTGAGTTCCACCAAGAACCTCTCCTCTAACAGAGGTAGCAACTGAGTAGAACTGAGTTACTGAAAAATTTCTGTTTGTTGCGGCAAAGGTTTGTCCGCCATCAGTAGATTTGTAAACGCCACCATCATTTGTAAAATAAACCGTTCCAAGATTTGTTTTATCAAAAACTACTTGATGGTGATCAGCATGGTTATATAAGGAGCTGAAAGGAGCATAATTCCAGGCCGAAATTTGATTGAATCCTGTGGTTGGGGTGTAGCTCCAAAGATCTAAACCTCCGCATATGATTCTATCCTTGTTTGATGGATCAACTCCGATAGCGCAGGCATAATCTCCTTGATTTCCCAATATTTGGAAAGTAGTTCCACCCGTTGAATTTGGAATAAGCGTAAAAGTGTTTCCTTTATCTGTAGATTTCCAAACTCCAGCAACTTGATAACTGGAAGCACGCGAACCAATACAATAAACATAGTTAGGATCTGTTGCGCAACTTGCAATTTGCAGGTTGCTCATACCTGTGGGAGCAGAAGGTAGAGTTTTCAGAGTAAATGTTGTACCATCAGTAGAGGTATAGAATTTATTTCCTACACTGGCGAAGATTGTGCCATCAGCACCAATTTCAATGTCTTTACAGTTGGAATTTACACTTAAAGGGTTTGTCCATGTTGCTCCGGCATCAGCAGAAACTCTTAAACCAGTGATTGTACCTGCGTATAATTTACCTTGATAATATCCTAAGGAATACACATAAGAAAAAGCACTATTGTAGGTATTGTTGAATGTTTGTGCAGATGGATCGGTTCCTGGTATTTGGGTAAAGTTAGTACCATCTGTTGATTGCCAAATACCGCTTCCGATACAAGAAGAATTTCCAGTACCAGGGGTGCCTCTTACCGCCATCAGCAATTCTCCTGTTCCTACATAAATTTTACCACTAGGTTCTTGACAAATACTAACCGCAGCGATATTGTCCCATTGATCACTAATGAGCGACCATGTGCCACCGCCATTGGTACTTTTCCATAAACCACCATTTACGCCACCCGCATAGAGGGTTTTGCCTGTTGCATCCTGATTATCAATTAGGAAGCATCTTGTTCGTCCACCCACGTTGTCAGGACCCATTTCTGTCCAGGTTAATCCCAAAGAACCCGCTCTTAAACCTGACATTTCCTTGGCAGCTTGCTTTGCTTCCGCCATAGCATCCAAAGGAATATCACCTGTGATGGCGTTTTTACGAAGATTAAAATAATACTGAGCAGCTAAATAAGCGGTTCTTGATTTCTCTAAATCACTTCCGACAGTTTGTCTCGGTTCGTATTTGGAACTATTAAAGGAAAAGAACAAC
>JALRAS010000031.1 GCA_023262495.1 Bacteroidia bacterium
ATATAAAATGAGTTAGAAAAGACCTCTTTGCGCCTCTGCGCTACCGTGATTTCGTGAATCTGCACCCTTAGCGGTTAAGTTTTAAATCTGTTAATCTGTGGCAATAACAATGTGCCAATTAAATTAGCTAATCAGCTAATTGGTTCATCAGCTAATTATATTACCATTTCAGGAATATCGCCTTCGATGATTAATTTACCTTCGGTGGCGTTTTTGATTTGCTCTACACTTATGCCCGGTGCGCGCTCTAATAACTTGAAACCGCCTTGTGGCAAAACATCTAGCACTGCCAATTCGGTTACTATTTTTTTAACGCATTTGATACCGGTTAGTGGTAAGGTACAATGAGGTAATAACTTTGACTCACCCGCTTTGTTCACATGTTGCATGGCTACAATGATATTTTCGGCACTGGCAACTAAATCCATAGCACCACCCATGCCTTTTACCATTTTACCCGGAATTTTCCAATTGGCAATATCACCATTTTCGGATACTTCCATCGCACCCAAGATAGTGAGGTTTACTTTGCGCGCTCTGATCATTCCAAAACTTAAAGCAGAATCGAAAAATACAGAACCTGGCAACGTAGTAATGGTTTGTTTACCGGCATTGATTAAATCGGCATCTTCTTCGCCCTCAAAAGGGAAAGGCCCCATTCCTAAAAGTCCATTTTCGCTTTGCAACACCACATTAATTCCTTGAGGAATGTAATTTGCAACTAAAGTTGGAATACCTATACCCAAGTTTACGTAATAACCATCTTTTACTTCTCTGGCAATTCTTTTTGCGATTCCGTTTTTATCTAACATACCTTATATAATTTGAAAATTTGAAAATGAGTAAATTTGAAAATGTATTGATTTGAAAAAAATCAATTAGGATTTAAAGTATTGGCTTTTGAAGTGACAATTATTTTCGAAAGTATTTTTGTGATTTCTGATAATTTCTCAATTTCTTTTTCGCAGTTTGGATAGTTTTTTGAATGCTGGCAAATTAGCAACCAATAAGCTGTTTCATCTGCTTCTTTTGCAGCAATTTTTAATTTATGGATAAAATCATTTTTGCTCTCTGCATTCTGTGCTTCACGGATGTTGGCTCCGATAGAAGTTCCTGATTTTAAAATTTGTTTTGCCACCACATACTTATTTTTTGATTCCAATAATTCGGCAAACTCTACAATAATAAGCGCAAATTCAAATGAAAGTTTTACAATTATATTTTCTTTGTCGTTACGCATTACTTTGAGTTTGTATGAACTTAAATGCTTATCAATTTGTATTTAATAATATCTTAATTCAATATAAATAAAATATGAGAATGATACATTTTCAAATTATCTTTTCCGGGTAGTTCTTTGCTCTATTCTTTTCTCGTATTGCTCGCCTTTAAAAATGCGGTGCACATAAATACCTGGTGTGTGAATAAAATTAGGATCTAACTCGCCCACTTCAACTAACTCTTCCACCTCTGCAATAGTTATTTTACCACCTATGGCCATGGCATGATTAAAATTAAGCGCTGTTTGACGGAAAACCAAATTACCTGCGGTATCGCCTTTCCATGCTTTTACAAGAGCGAAATCGGCTTCAAAAGCATACTCTAACAAATACTCTTTTTCCACTCCGTTGAATGTAAACTTCCTGCTTTCTTTACCAATTGCCACCTCAGTGCCAACCCCTGCAGGAGTGTATATGGCGGGCATACCATATCCTGCAGCCATGCATCGTGTGGCCAAAGTACCTTGAGGAACGAGGTCAACTTCAAGCTCACCGCTCAACATTTGGCGCTCAAACTCGGCATTTTCACCTACATAAGATGAAATCATTTTTTTTATTTGTTTGTTTTGCAACAATAAACCCAGTCCAAAATCATCAACTCCGGCATTATTGCTGATACAGGTTAAATTTTTTATTCCTTTTTTTACCAGGGCAGCAATTAAATTTTCGGGAATACCGCAAAGGCCGAATCCCCCTACCATAAGTGTCATACCATCATTGATGCCGGCAATGGCTTCATCAACATTTTTTACTGTTTTATTAATCATAATGCGTGCTTATTTATCGGGCAATTATTAAAAATCTTCACCAAATTCAATACTCTCTTCTTGTTCCTTGTCTTCGTTGTACTTGCTGCAATCAAGTTCAATGCTGTTATCTAAACCTTCAGGTTTTTCAAAATCGTCTTGACTTATCTTTAGTGATTTGTCATCGTATACTTTCTTCATATAAATTCCCCAAATAGGCAGGGCCATTGAAGCACCTTGTCCTAAATCGGTGCTTCTGAAGTGAGCACTTCTGTCTTCGCAACCCACCCAAACACCACTCACCAAATCGGGAGTTATGCCCATGAACCAACCATCACTGTTATTTTGGGTAGTACCGGTTTTGCCGGCAATTGGAGCAGTTAAACCATGACGAAACCTTAAACGCAAACCCGTACCGTGATCAACCACTCCTTTCATGAGGTTGAGCGTTAAATACGCTGTTTCTTTACTGATAGCTTCTACTCTTCGTGGCATGAATTCTTCAATCACATTTCCGTTTTTATCTTCTATGCGCGTAATAAAAGTAGGCTCTACCCAAACCCCTTGATTGGCAAATGTGCTGTTGGCTCCTACCATTTCGAACACCGAAATATCAGCTGTGCCAAGGCATAATGAGGGTACGGCATCGAGGTGACTTTCAATTCCAAGTTTTCGAGCTAAATCTACCACCGCTTGGGGTCCAAATTGTTTCATCACATACGCTGTAACAGAGTTGACTGATAATGCCAAACCTTTTTTAAGTGTCATCATACCGCCATATTTGGCATCAGAGTTCTTTGGTGTCCAAGTACCACCTTCGGGTAAATCAAATGTTACCGGTATGTTTGGCACCTGATAACAAGGACTCCACTGCTCTTGCATAGCAAGTGTATACACAAATGGTTTAAAAGTTGAACCTACTTGTCGTTTACCTTGCTTCACGTGGTCATACTTAAAGTTTCGATAGTCGATACCCCCAACCCAGGCCCTGATGTAGCCAGTGCTCGGCTCCATACTCATAAAACCTGTTTGTAAAAAATACTTACAATAACGCATACTATCCCAGGGAGTGATCACGGTATCAAACTCGCCTTTCCATGAAAATAATTTTGTTTCTACCGGTTTCATGAATGTGGCTTTTATTTCGCTATCACTTAATCCTCTTTCTTTCAACACCCTATATCTTTCGCTTCGCTTCATGGCTTGTGTCAGTAATTTTTGTACTTCCTCATCATTCATTTGATAAAACGGAGCATTCTTTCGTCCTTTCCAGTGATTAAAAAATTTGCCTTGTAATTCAGTCAACCATTCTTTAACGGCTTCCTCTGCATAGCGCTGCATTTTACTGTTGATGGTTGTATATATTTTTAACCCATCTTTATACAAGTTATAATTGCTCCCATCAGGCTTCTTATGTTCTTTACACCATTTTTTCATGTAATCGCGCAGGTACTCGCGGAAGTAGGTCGCAAGTCCTTCATTTTGATCCTCGGCAGTAAATTTAAGTTTGAGTGGAATTTTCTTATATTTTTCGCATTGTTCGGGTGTGATGTATTTGTACTTAGCCATTTGATTAAGCACCACATTTCTTCTGGTGAGGGCATTATCGGGCTTACGTTTTGGGTTGAAGAGGGAAGGGTTTTTTGCCATTCCAACAAGCATTGCAGCTTGCTCAATTTTTAAAGAGTCGGGGGTTGTGTTGAAATAAATTCTTGCAGCCGATTTAATTCCAACTGCATTGTTGATGAAATCAAACTTGTTGAGATACATGGCAATGATTTCATTTTTGGTGTAATTCCTTTCTAACTTAACGGCTATTACCCATTCTTTGAATTTTCTGAGCACCAATTGTACTTTATTCAAATTTTCGCGAGGGAACAACATTTTAGCCAATTGTTGGGTAATGGTACTTCCGCCTCCACTGCTTTCGCGACCGCTTAGAGCACCGCTTATGGCGCGCCCAAGTGCACGCACATCAACACCACTATGCTTATAAAACCTAGCATCTTCGGTGGCAATAAGCGCATTAACAACATTGGGTGATATTTGATTGAAAGAAACATTTGTCCTATTTTCGATATAGTATTTACCAATCACTTTTTGATCAGATGAAATAATTTCTGAAGCCAAATTACTGCGAGGATTTTCAAGCTCCTCCAATGAGGGCAAATCGGCAAACAAAGTGAGATAAATAATAAAGGAGGCCAAGAAAAGTATTGGCATCATTGCAATCGCCCACAGCCATTTGATTGTATTGTTTCCTGTTTTTGCCATACGAAATAATCCTTGCAAAAGTATTAAAAAAAATCAGTGAAAATGAATAGATTTTTAGCTCGCAATGCTTTCCTTTCAACACCAAGACAAATGTTGGTCCTTAACCCTTAAAAGATTAGCTTTTTTGTAAACATGCGGAAGGTTTAATCAATTTCAGGGCGCAATTTCATAATCAGGCACAACAAGAAATACAATCAAATGTAATATTTGAAGTAAAAATCAATAAACTTCTTTTACAATTCTGCGCACCGCTTCTGACTTACCCATAGTATAAAAATGCAGGCATGGCACACCACCTTTAATGAGCTCTCGGGCTTGCTGAATACCCCATTGAATGCCTATCTCGCGTGCCTCACTATCGCTTTTAGCTTTGAGCAGCGCTTCCGACAGTGCTTCAGGTATATCAATGCTGAATATTTTAGGCAATACGGTAAGTTGTTTGGGTGTTGAAATTGGTTTTAAACCAGGGATAATAGGAACTGTTATTCCTGCTTCAATACAAGCCTCTCTGAATTTGAAAAACTTTTGATTATCGTAAAACAACTGCGTAACAATGTAATCGGCACCGGCATCAATTTTTGCTTTCAAATATTTTAAATCTGTATTAAAGTTGGGGGCCTCAAAATGTTTCTCGGGATATCCTGCCACACCAATACAAAACTCAGAAGGAGCAGCTTGTATTTCATCATCAATATAAGCACCATTGTTCATCTCAACAATCTGCTTTACCAGTTCTACAGCATAGGCATGTCCATTTTCTTTGGGCGTAAAAGTAGTTTCTGTTTTTACAGGATCGCCTCTTAAAGCCAACACATTATCTATACCCAAGTACTGCAAATCAACAAGTGCATTTTCAGTTTCTTCTTTAGTAAATCCTCCACAAATTAAATGAGGAACAGCATCAATTTTGTATTTATTAATGATGGCAGCACAAATACCAACGGTTCCCGGACGTTTTCTGATGGCAATTTTCTCGAGGTATCCACCTTCTCTTTTTTTATAGACATATTCTTCGCGGTGGTATGTTACGTTGATGAAATTGGGCGAAAATTCAAGTAAAGGGTCGATACTCTCATAAATAGAGTCTATCCTTTTTCCTTTCAAGGGAGGTAGAATCTCGAATGAAAAAAGTGTGGATTTTGCTTGGTTAATGTGATCAATTACTTTCATAAGCTATTTAAAAGGCATGCAAAATTACATATTATATTGAAACTATAATATATCAACTACTAATCGTTTTAATTATGCCTAAACCTTAACTTGAGCAGTAATCCTGTAATTTAATAGCTGTGCCAAAAAATGTAATAACCTCCTTACAAATATTGCTTCCAACTTAAGTAGACATAAAGCTCAATTGAATTATAGGTCTTTTCCGGTTTACATTTTGAGCTATGAATCATCAAAAAAAATTAATTTTTAAGCCAAGCAAACGAATTTGTATATATTTGCGTTATAAGGATGTATTTACAACTGAAAGTTAATATGATATCAACAATCAGATTGCACAGGTTTTTAGTTCACATGGGATTGCTATTAGCAGTTTCCACCGTTGTTTCTTGTGGCAATAAAAAACCTACTGCCGACTTTACCGCGGAACCTGCCAAAGTAAAACTTGGTCAGGTGGTTACCTTCACCGATAACTCGAGCAACGCCAACAGATACCTGTGGAATTTTGGTGACGGTATTGAAAGAAATGATTTGCGTGAGCAAAAATACGCATACTCTACCCCGGGAACTTACACCGCTGCACTAACTGTTTGGAATAAGAAAGAGAAAGATGAAGCCACCACAACCAGAGCCGTTACCGTGGAGCCTCCAACGAAAGATGATATCATGGGAGTGTGGTACTATTATTTTGTGCAGGATGTGAAGCAATGGGAGACCTTTACTGACAAATCGACCGCGATTAACGAGGCAAGAACAAATCAGGTTTATGCTTTTGACCGCAACGACTTTTTTGCCGGTGATGCCGATACATTTAGTTTAAATATTAATAATTACGGAACTAATATTTTGTATTGGTTATGGGAATTGAGTGGAGCCGATATCATACTGAAGGACACGCTTAATGACAAGCAGTATAAATATAACATTGTTAAAATGTATAAGGATGAAATGATTTTGCGTGACAGAAAAGAGGAAGGTTTTGACAGACTTCTTTATTTTAAGCGCTAGTCCCTTGATACTCATGGCAATTTGCTTTGTTTAGTGTAAATTTCACAAATTTCTTGCACACTTTTATTCACGGGAATAAATTGATAAAGGAGTAATCCTTTGATTTTTTCATTTGAAAATTTCACCTGCTGAAAAGCTGCGCTGACTGTTTCTTTGGTGATTAAAGGTTGTTTCCCCGTAAAATAGGATTTCCATTTTTCAAACCGCCAAACTAAGGAAGCCATAAACTCTGTAGCTTTGATATAAGGTCTTCGAACTCCAAAGGCATCATGCATCATGTTGAACACCTCAGCGTATTTTAAATTCTCCGAGCAAACAATAAAGCGTTCGTTTTCAACATTTCCTTCCATTAAATGAATCATGATATTAGCCACGTCACGCACATCAACAAAACCTGTTATTCCATCACTAAAAAATTTAAGCCCCTTGAATGAGTTGCGAAACATGTTGCTGCTTCCGCTATGCCAATTACCCGGTCCTAAAATTACTGATGGGTTCACAACAACAATCTTTAAACCCTCTTCGGAAGCACGCCAAACCTCCCTTTCAGCGTTATATTTAGATATGCCATAATTTGAATTCTGCGGGCTATTAACGAAATAGGTTTCTTCTGTAACAAATTCATCAATACCTGCTTTCCCAGAGCGGCCACAGAACTTACATGACAAAACTTTTTAACTTTTCGAAGCAAACACATATTCACCAACACTTCAGTTCCTCTGGTATTGGTATCATTCATTTTTTCAATATCGTGTGGACTGAAGGATACTATTGCCGCGCAGTGATAAACATAATCCACATCAGCAAGTAAGTCGTATATAAACTCAGTGTCTGTTATACTTCCATAATACCAATTTATTTGAGCATATAGTTTCTCATCTTCATCATTATAGGCAGTAAAAGCAGTAAGTACCTTTGAGATGCTGCTTTCAGCTGTTGCCAATGCTTTTACTTGATATCCTTTTTTAAGCAGCGACAAGAGGAGATGACTGCCCAACAAACCACTTGCACCTGTTACTAAAATCATAATTTATTTTGAGGATGAAGAGAAAAATAGCATGAATACGGGTACAATATTAGCACTATATTTGCCAAAATTTTATTAAAAAGTTTATGATCACTAAAAACTTTGTAGAAGAGCTGCGTTGGAGAGGCATGCTGCATGATATGATGCCCGAAACAGAGGATGCCTTAAATACGGCTATGACCTCGGGTTATATCGGCTTTGATCCTACTGCCGATTCATTGCATGTAGGAAGTTTGGCTCAAATAATGACTTTGCTGCACTTTCAAAGGGCAGGCCACAAGCCATTTGTATTAATAGGTGGTGCAACCGGAATGGTTGGCGATCCCTCAGGAAAATCACAAGAAAGAAACTTATTGGATGAAGCCACCTTGAATAAAAATGTGGAAGGCATAAAAAATCAACTACTTAAATTTTTAAACTTCAGCACAGGAGAAAACAAGGCAGAATTGGTGAACAATTACGATTGGTTTAAACAATTCAGTTATTTAGATTTCATCAGAGATGCAGGTAAACACATTACTGTAAATTACATGATGGCCAAGGATTCGGTTAAAAAAAGAATTAGTGGCGAAGACCGAGAAGGCATGTCGTACACCGAATTCAGTTATCAATTAATACAAGGTTATGATTTTTATTACTTGTGGAAGCACCATCAGGTAAAACTTCAAATGGGCGGCAGCGATCAATGGGGAAACATTACTACTGGCACCGAATTTATCAGGCGTAAAGATGGAGGTAAAGCTTATGCGCTTACTACGCAGTTGATCAAAAAAGCTGACGGAACAAAATTTGGCAAGAGCGAGAGTGGCAATATTTGGTTAGACAAATCAAAAACATCTCCCTACTCCTTTTATCAATTTTGGCTCAACACAAGTGACGAAGATGCAAAATCTTACATCAGAATATTTACGCTGCTTGATCGTGAAACAATAACTGCTTTAGAAGAGGAGCATTTGCGTGCACCACATTTACGTGTATTACAAAAGGCGCTTGCAAAGGATGTTACTATTCGCGTGCACTCTGAGGAAGATTATTTAACAGCAATTGAGGCATCTGAAATATTATTCGGGAAGGGCACTTCTGAGGCATTGGCAAAAATTGATGAAGCCACCTTTTTATCGGTATTTGAGGGCGTTCCAACATTTAGTATTGATGCTGCATTATTACAATCGGGAATTATTTTAGAAGATTTATTGGTGGTTCACACAACTATTTTCCCTTCAAAAGGAGAAGCCAGAAAGAATATTGCCGCGGGAGCTGTTTCAATGAATAAGAATAAAATGATTGATCAAGCGGCTTTGATACAACAAAACGACTTAATTAATCATAAGTATGTGTTGCTTCAGAAAGGGAAAAAGAATTATTTTTTGGTGGTTGTTGCCTAGCTCTATTTAAGATTTATTAATTTTTCGGTAGCCGCGTGAAACTGACCGATAGGTTGATGCATGCAATTAAACCTATCATATCGCTTGCTTATTTCATAAAATTCCGGGAGCGCTTTTTCATTCACAGCCATCAGCAATCCACCTGAAGTTTGAGGATCACAAAGCAACAAAAATTCCAAACCGTTCATCCCTTCGATTGCAGGACCATAGGCGTTGAAATTTTTTGTAGTGATATCAGGGTAGCAAAATTGTTTTGTATAGGTCTCTATTCCATCAATGAAAGGAATATCAGTTAATTGAATTGTGGCAGATAGGTTAGTTCCTTTGATCATTTCTGTGAGATGTCCTGCAAGACCAAAACCGGTAACATCCGTCATTGCATTGACTCCATTAATTTTACCTACAGCTTCGCCCAAGCTATTGAGTGTAGTCATCATTTCAATCATTAATTTTTCATCATGAGCGGTAATGATTCCTCGCTTTAATGCAGCAGAAAGAATACCTAAACCCAATGGTTTTGATAAAAAAAGATAGTCACCTTCTTGGGCTGTATTGTTTTGTTTGATATCATTTTTGCTAATTAATCCTGTAACCGCAAGACCAAAGATTGGTTCTGATGTTTCAATGCTATGACCGCCACTTAAAGTTATACCGGCCTCAAAGCATGTAGCTCTTGCACCTTCAAGCACTTGCTTGGCATAATCAATCGGAATTTTATCTACAGGCCATCCTAAAATACCTAAAGCAGTGAGCGGTTTACCTCCCATAGCATACACATCGCTAATAGCGTTACAAGCAGCAATCCGTCCAAAATCGAAGGCGTCATCAACAATTGGCGTGAAGAAATCAGTGGTACTGATGATTGCTTTCTGTTCATCAATTAAGTACACTGCTGCATCATCATTATTTTTATTACCAACCAATAAATTAAGATCATTTATTTCAGCAGCATTCGAAGCAAGTATTGAATTTAAATGACTGGGTGCAATCTTGCAACCACAACCTGAACCCTTGCTGTATTGTGTCAGTTTTATATTTTCCATTTTTAGTTTCCTGCTAATGCTATCAACAATTTGGCAATTTCATCATTGCTTTTTCCATCAGTAGAGACAGTAAAAACAGTGTCACTTTTGCGCTGCTGTTTACTATGTAAATAACTTTTATCGTAATACTCGAGCAGCATAAATATCCAAGCATTTAATTCGTTTGCCATCAAAAAATCGAGTGCTTGTTGCATCCTTAAATTCCCCATTTTCTTTTCAACTTTTTTGGTACACTCGGCTAAAATTTGCTTATCAAAACTTCCGTAATCTTTTAAGATATTTTCTATCCTTTGTTGCAATGGCACCTGCAAATCGTATGTAATGGCTTGCCTCATGGCATCATATATTTTATGAGGAATACGCACTTTTCCAATAAGTCTACTTTCATTTTCGAGCCATGTAACTTTGTTTGAATCTAACGCACTCCAATGCATAGCTAGTTTATTTTCAAACATTTCTACCGATGGCTGAATTGATTGGCCTAATGCGCCAAAAGCAGAGCCACGGTGGCATGCCAATTGTTCAAGATCAATTACTTGACCCCCAAGTTTTTTTATTTCATGCAAAATATAAGTTTTACCTGACCCCGTTTTTCCACCAATAATGCTTATATTTTTTGTCGATTCGAGCGTTTGTAATACCCAACTTCTGTATCTTTTATATCCTCCTTGCAGCAGCAGCACCTCAAAACCTGCTGTATGCAGCAGAAATGCCATAATGTTACTGCGTAGGCCACCACGCCAACAATACATGCCTACTTTTTTATCGGGAGCCAACTGAATTGCCTGCTGTAGATAATTATGAAACTTATCACCTACCAATTGATAACCTTTCAAAACTGCTTGTTGATTACCTACTTGTTTGTAGGTGGTACCTACAACAGCTCTTTCTTCATTATTGAGCAAGGGTATGTTAATTGCATTGGGGAAATGTGCGTGCGCATATTCGCCAGGGCTTCGCACATCAATAGTTGGAATGTGTGCTGACTGTTCAATAAATTGTTGGATATCGATTTTGTGTATCAAAAGAGGCTTGTTTCAGCAAATATAACAAACAAAGTATGATTAGTTGATTCTTTTAGTTTTTAAATAACCTATGAGAGCGTATAAAATATTGCTCTAATGGATTGATCTTTGCCAACTTTACAACTTCACTATTTTACCGAGGATTCCATCTTCCTTAATTAAATCTTTGATTTGAGCATAAGGTATAAAAACCGATGGGCGCGTAAGATATGTTCCAATTTCATAGGCGTTAAACTGAAATAATAACCCTCTCTTTTGAATGATAAAGTTATTGTTTATCTTGAATTTGCCTGGCTCAAAATCCCATCCTTCCTTACCATTCATTTCAACAAATATATGTTCGGCAATTTGATTTAGTTTGCCCGAATAGTCTGGTTTAAAAATCATATCCAGACTGATTTCCTCTCCGTTTTTAAGTTCAAAATTTTTATACGTAACAGAGGAAAGTGGATGCGCTGCGCCATCATCGTACTGATAACTCCAATATCCAATACAAATTAATTCTTCTTCGTTTGACTCCACTGTAAAATCTAAATTAACCTCACTAAAAAACTCTTGGTTATCATTCACCGATTTCAAATACTCATTAATTGATTGATATTGATTGCCAATGATCAACTTTGTGATAGTGCTGTTAATCTTTTCGCTGGCAGATTTGTTGGACAGCGCTAATTTTATCATATTGATGTCGATGTAGCTGCAACGCTTATTGGTATCTTTCTTTTTCGCATCACAGTTTTGGCTTCTTAATTCCTGAAATACAATTTGCATATCATTGTTTTGAACTTCAGTAAGCGTGAAAGGGAACTTTGTTTTGCCCATGCTCCAGGTGCCTTCAAAAATTTGTGGTGACTTTAACTTACCATTGAAAACGGCCACCTCTTCGTACTTTTCGTTCTGTGCTTTCAACGTAATCTCATTAGATGCTAACAGCTGTCCTGTTATGAGGTACCATGCTGCATCATCATCTATATAGTAACTTCCCGAAAAAGCAGAATCACTCAAGGTCAAATCCATCGTTAGCTTGATATCATTACCAATATTACCTTGAAATTTTTTATAAAAATTATTGGTGCTTTTTAAGGTCATATCATCTGTTTGTGCCGCTTCAACCTTATCTTTTTGAGTTGATTGATTGTTGCACGCAATTGACAACAGACATATTGTAATGCCAATGTTTAGTATATATTTCATTGCGTATTGTAATATATTATTGATATCAAAAACTATTTTCTTGTTTAGATAAAAATAGGATAAGCAAACTATTTATTTTATCAGATCTTTAATCTAAAAGACAATCAGAATGAAACAAATAGATGATCACGCGACACTAAAAATCAATATCCAGTGAGCACGGACAATGATCAGAGTGCTTGGCATCGGGTAAGATGGCAGCTCCTCTTAAACTATCTTTTAAGTTATCGGTAACAATATTATAATCGATTCGCCATCCTAAGTTCTTTTCCCTTGCATTAGCTCTATAACTCCACCAGGTGTACTGATGAGGATACTGATTAAACACCCTAAAACTATCGGTATATCCCTTCCCTAAAAAATTGTCAAACCATTCGCGCTCCTCAGGTAAAAAGCCCGATGTATTGGCATTTGATTTTGGATTATGAATATCAATGGGTTTGTTGCAAATGTTGTAATCTCCACAAACGATGAGCTTGCTTCTTTCTTTACGCAAGTGATCCAGATAATTTGTAAAATCATTCAACCAAACCATTTTAAATGCTTGTCGCTCATCGCCCGTTGTGCCTGATGGCATGTAAACACTAACGATTGACACATCGCCAAAATCTGCGCGCATCAATCTCCCTTCCTGATCATATTTTTCTATGCCCATCCCATAATGCACAGCATCAGGTTTATGCTTTGAAAGTATGGCAACGCCACTGTAGCCTTTCTTTTGTGCAGGATACCAATAATGATGAAAACCTGCTTGATCAAAAACTTTGGTATCCAATTGATCAGGACTGGCTTTGATCTCTTGCAAGCATACCATATCTGCACCGCTTTCATTAAGCCACTCAAGCCAGTTTTTTGTGAGCGCTGCGCGAATACCATTAACATTGTAGGTGATTATTCTTTTCATATAGACTATAAAATAGTTGAGTTATTTGGGAGCAATTCGTAACAATACCAATGCTATAAAGAAGTACAGAATATTTGGAATCCATACCGCTAAGAGTGGCGACAAATTACCATTTGTTGCAAAGGTTGTGGATACTTGCAAGAACAATATGTAAGAAAAACTGATGAGCATACCTAAACCTATATGCAAACCCACTCCCCCTCGAGATTTACGACTAGCCATACTTACGCCTATCAAGGTTAAAATAAATGTTGCAAAAGGCATTGACGTTCTTCGATACTTTTCAAGCTCAAAATAGGCAATTTCATCAGATCCACGCATTTTTTCCTCGGCAATAAATTGATCCAACTCAGGTCTGTTCATTGTTTCTACGTTATTTAATCGGGTGCTGAAGTCTGCCGGCTTGAAATTGTATATGGTATCAAATTCTGCACCTGTTTTGAGCGTTTCTCTCATGCCGTTGATTTTTCTGATAGCATAATCTTGCACCTTCCATTTACCTGTGATGCTATCAAATCTGATTTGATTGGCCATTAATTTATATACCAATTTACCATCTTTAAAAATTTCATAACTGAACCTTGACCCAATATTTTGAAAATTGTTGTAACTTTCAAAGTAGATGTATTCTCCGGGTTTTATTTGACGATGTATGTTGATATCGCTGTTGCGGAATTTATTTCTGATGTAGGTATTTTCGAAAGCCAATCTTTTTTGGTTGGCATGAGGAATAACATAATTATTAAGGTAAAAAGAAACACCTGCCAATACACAAGAAGCCAACATGTATGGCATTAAAAATCTTCTGAAACTTATACCGCTCGAGAGAATAGCTACCACCTCGGTATTGCTTGCCATTTTTGATGTAAAAAATACTACTGCAATAAAGGTGAATAAAGGACTAAAGAGGTTAACGAAAAAAGGGATAAAATTCAAATAATATTCAAAAACAATTACTTTAAACGGGGCCTTGCTTTGAATAAAATCATCTATTTTCTCGGAAATATCAAATATGATGGCCACAAGCACAATCAATAGGATGGCATACACAAATGTGCCCAAGAATTTTTTAATGATATATAAATCGAGTTTTTTCAATCGAATACCTTACAATCTAACCGATAATTTTTTAACCATTTTGTTCTTCCATTCATTAAATGTATTACCCTTTATTTGTCGCCTCGCCTCCTCTACTAACCATAAATAAAATGCCAAATTATGAATGCTTGCAATTTGTGCAGCTAGTCTTTCACCCGCAATAAATAAATGTCTTAAATATGCTTTGCTGTAAAATGAATCGACATAGGAAGTGCCAAACTCATCAAGGGGTGAAAAATCATCTTTCCACTTTTCATTTTTCATATTCATGATTCCGTTTTGTGTAAACAGCATACCATTGCGCGCATTCCTTGTGGGCATTACGCAATCCATCATATCTACACCCAAGGCAATATTTTCAAGAATATTTACCGGAGTACCTACCCCCATTAAGTAGCGTGGCTTATCGGCAGGTAAAATTTGACATACCACATCGGTCATCTCATACATCATTTCGGCAGGTTCTCCCACCGATAAACCGCCAATAGCATTACCATCACGATTTTTGGAGGCAATATACTCAGCCGATTGTATCCGTAGATCCTTGTATGTGCTTCCCTGTACAATAGGAAATAACGTTTGCTCATAGCCATACAATCCTTCTGTTTCATCAACACGGGCACAACAGCGATCAAGCCAAAGATGCGTGAGCCCCATAGATTTTCGTGCATAGTCATAGTCGCAAGGATAAGGCGTACATTCATCCAAAGCCATGATGATATCGGCACCAATAATGCGCTGAATGTCCATGGTGCTTTCAGGTGTAAACATGTGCTTTGAGCCATCAATATGCGATGCAAATCTGACCCCTTCCTCGGTGAGTTTTCTTTGTGCAGCCAGCGAGTATACTTGATAACCACCACTATCAGTTAAGATAGGTTTATCCCAGTTCATAAATCGGTGCAAACCTCCGGCCTTTTGCATAATATCCATACCGGGCCTAAGAAACAAATGATAGGTATTACCCAATATAATTTGAGCTTTGATATCCTGTTTCAACTCATGCTGATGCACCCCTTTTACTGAGGCTAAGGTACCAACAGGCATAAATATTGGAGTTTCAATTTCTCCGTGAGCAGTTGTAATGATCCCGGCACGCGCCTTACTCCCTGCATCAAGGGCTTCAATTTTAAATTTCATCTGATGTTGCCGAATTATTTCTTTTAAATTTTAAAGAAGCTACTTTAACCGCGAAGTACCGCACCAAGTTCTTCTTCATAAGCCTTAATTAACTTGCTCATTACCTTGTCGATTTGCTTATCGTTGAGCGTTGCCTCTGTATCTTGAAGTGTAAAACTTACCGCATAGGATTTTTTACCGGGTTCCAAATTTTTACCTTGGTAAACATCAAATAAACTGACCGATTTCAACAAATGCTTCTCCGACTTTTTTGCAATTTGCTCAATCTGTGCAAAACTTATTTTTTCATCAATCAACAGCGCCAAATCTCTTCTTACTTCCGGATATTTTGGCACTTCGGTGTACTGCACCTTATGATTTGCTACTGGCTTGTAGATGTCATCAAGTAAAACTTGCGCGTAAAAAACATCTGATTGTATATCAAAATCTTTTAGCAGCTGCGACTTCACCATGCCTGCCACAGCAATTTCTTTAGTGTTATGCTGATATTGAAGGCCATAAGACAGCAGCGCATGATGATCAATAAGTGTAGTATTTGGAGATAAACCCAACTGATGAAACAACGCTTCCATGACACCTTTGAGTCTAAAATAATCTTCCTTGTCCTTACTACTGTTCCAACTTTCTGCATACTGATTCCCACACAGCACAATGGATAAAACATTTGATTCAACAAACCTATCCTGTTGCTTGGCATAAACTTTTCCTGCTTCGAATAATTTTAAATCTACTTGCTTCCTATTAACGTTAAATCGAATCGTTTCCAATGCGCCAAATACCATTGATTGCCTTAAACTATCTAGCTCAGAGCTCAAGGGATTGAGTAACTTTACAATATTCTCATGATGAGCACCCAAATGTTTTTCGGCATAAGCAGAAGAAGTAAGTGAATTATTAAGAATTTCCTGAAAACCTATACCTGAAAGAATTTTTCTGATTTTTTTATTGATTTGTTCGGCATCCGGATTGGGTTTCGAAACAAGTGAAATACGCATTTGATCCGGAATTTCTATTTGATTGTATCCATAAATTCTGAGAATCTCTTCGATTACATCGGCTTCTCTGTATACATCTACTTTATTCAAAGGGATCTCTAGTTTAAGTTTACTATTTTGCTCTTCAATTAGTTTGATTCCCAAATGTTTAAGAATATGTACAATCTCGTGTTTATCAATCTTTTTTCCAATAAGGGTAGCGCACCTATTCAAATCTAATTCTACCATACGAGGTACAATCACAACAGGATAAACATCAATAATTTTTGATGTTACTACCCCTCCTGCAATTGCCTGCAAAAGCTGAGCAGCACGCTTTAATGCCGGGATTGTAGCATCAGGATCGGTGCCTCTTTCGAACCTGAATGATGCATCTGTTTTTAAATTATGATACTTTGAGGTCTTGCGAATAAAAGCCGCATCAAAATAGGCACTTTCCAAAAAAATGGCAGTGGTTTGTGCACTAACCCCTGAATGCAATCCGCCATAAACACCTGCTATACACATTGGTTCAGAGGCATTGCATATCATTAAATCATCTGTTGTTATTTCTCTTTCAATACCATCAAGCGTCACAAATTTTTCAGAAGATGTAGGGGTTTTCACAACTACTTTATTTCCTATAATTTTTGATGCATCAAAAGCATGTAATGGTTGTCCAAATTCATGCAGAACATAATTGGTTATATCAACAACATTGTTTATTGGCTTTACACCAATAGCTTGCAATCTGTGTTTAAGCCAGTCAGGTGAATCTGCCACCTGTAAGTTCGAAATAGAGATTCCGCAATATCGCGCGCATGCTGAGTGATTGAGCACCTCAACATCCACAGTTGTTTCTTGATTGGAAACAGCAAAATGTGCAGTATCAGGAAGTTTTATTTGAACCTCCTTTCCCGTTTTGTGGGCGATTACTGCGGCTAAATCGCGGGCAACTCCAATATGCGAAGCAGCATCAACCCTATTAGGTGTGAGACCAATTTCAAAAACAATATCACTTTCAATTTTAAAATAATCAGCAGCCGGAGTGCCTACCTTGGTATCTGCAGGCAAAACCATAATTCCCGCATGCGATTGGCCAATGCCTATTTCATCTTCGGCACAAATCATTCCTTCAGAAAGTTGCCCTCTTATTTTTGATTTCTTTATCTCAAAGGGCTCACCATCGGTAGGATATAGTTTAGCTCCAATAAGTGCAACAATTACTTTTTGACCGACACCTACATTGGGAGCGCCACAAACAATTTGCAGGGGGTTTCCGGTTCCTACCTCCACAGTGGTCAAGCTTAATTTATCAGCATCAGGATGCTTCTCACATGTCAGTACTTCACCAACAACCAATCCGGCTAAACCACCTTTGATGCTCTCAAACTTTTCAAATGACTCCACTTCAAGACCACAAAAAGTAAGTAATTCTGCTACCTCTGCAGCAGGTAAATCAACATCAACATAGGTTTTCAACCAATTGTAGGAAATCTTCATATCGTTGTTTAAAAATGTATGTGCAAAAGTATATTTTTTTGAAGAACTTGATTCCTGCCATCTTTCAATAATCAGCAATTAATGAACATATTTGCATAAAATTAGTTAAGCGGCACGAAATGAATGATTTTAGCGAAAGTATCATTGAATGGTACGAAAAAAACAAGCGCGAGTTACCTTGGAGAAATACAAATAATCCCTATTACATCTGGATTTCCGAGGTAATTTTGCAACAAACAAGAGTCGATCAGGGGCTCCCCTACTACATTAAATTTATTGAATCATTTCCACAAATAGAATTACTTGCCCAAGCACCACAAGACGAAGTATTGCGCCTTTGGCAGGGATTAGGTTATTATTCAAGAGGCAGAAATTTACATTTCACAGCCAAACAGATAGTTGATGATTTTGGAGGTATTTTTCCTACTGAATATAAAAATCTTATCCGTTTAAAAGGTATTGGAAGTTACACCGCTTCTGCTATTTCATCCTTTTGTAACAATGAACATCGTGCCGTTGTTGATGGCAATGTATATCGTGTACTTTCTCGCTATTTTGGTATCGATACCGATATCAGTTCTAATCAAGCGAAAAAACAATTCCAAGAACTTGCTGAAAGTTTATTAAACAAGAATAAATCTGCACTGCATAATCAAGCGATCATGGAGTTTGGAGCACTTCAATGTGTGCCAAAAAATCCGTCCTGCGATAAATGCCCGCTTCAAAACTCCTGTGCAGCATTACAAAACAAGATGGTTGACCGATTGCCGGTGAAAACAAAAAAGATAAAATCTAAAAAAAGATACTTCAATTATTTGATGATAATTGATGAAGATGAGCGCGTGTTGGTAAACAAAAGAACATCAGGAGACATTTGGGAAGGATTATACGAATTCCCATTAGTTGAAACTGATGATGAAATGGATTTTCATACAATTGCAAGCAATCCTGCATTTAAAAAAATTACAAGTAAAAGAAAATACAATATCGCGGCTGTTAGCAATGTATTTAAGCATCAATTGACACATCAAACCATCTATTGCAAATTTTTTACGCTAAAAATTAAAGATTGTGCTAACGAAACACTTTTTAGCATCGTAAAATGGAATGAATTTGATAAGTACCCAAAACCAATTTTAATACAACGCTTTTATCAAATTAATCGATTAAAAATGAAATAGTTAATTATTTTTTTATATTTGTTCCATTAAAAAGAAAAATTCTTTCGATGAAAAAGCTATATATTTTATTCTTCATTCTTTCTATTTCGCTAGTATCCCACGCATCTCATATTAGTGGTGGCGATATGAGCTACACTTGGGTTGGCCCTGGAGCGAATACCTACCTCATTACACTTAATCTTTTTAGAGACTGCGATGGTATTACCATGAGTACGAGCGAGACAGTTACAGCTACCAGTACATGCGGAGGAAGTGTAAGCATCACTGTAAACCTCACCAATCCCGGGGGATCAGAAATTTCTCAGCTATGCGACAATCAATTGAGTACTTGTAATGGAGGCACCTACCCCGGAATGCAGCTATATACCTATCAAGCAACAGTTGATTTATCTCCAGCATGTGATACTTGGACATTGAGTTGGACTACCTGCTGCAGAAATAATACGATAAACGTTCCCACGAGCTCAAGTGATGATATTTACATACAGGCCACCATGAATAGTATTACAGCGCCTCAAAATAATTCACCTGCATTCACCTCTCAACCTATACCCTATGTGTGTATCAACCAACCTGTAAATTACAATTACGGTGTTGTTGAACCTGATGGCGATTCACTAGTATACTCATTTACCAACGGGTATGTTGCCGGAGCGGGCTCATTGACTTATGGAGGAGGTTATTCTGGCGCAGTGCCTATTCAGGGTATTACTATTGACCCAGTTACAGGTAACATAAACTTCACACCAAATGTGTTGGGTAATTTCATCGTTGTTGTTCAGGTTGACGAATATGACGATCAAGGAAATTTAATCAGCACAACGATGCGAGACATTCAATTTGTTGTACTCAATTGCACCAATCAGCAGCCGGATGTGAATAGTGGTACTATTACCAATGTTGTTGGAAACGCGAATTTAACGGGTCCAATGCAACTTGAATTGTGTGAAGGTAATACCTTCTCATTTACCGCAGTATATACCGATCCTGATGTGAATGATACGTTGAGTATTACCACCAATTTAGGAACCGTTTTAACCAATGCTACCTACACCACAAGCGGTACTAATCCATTTACCGTTGTCTACACCTGGACAGTTCCACCAGGTGCAGCAGGCGCCAATACCACTTTCGTAACAACAATCACTGATGGTAATTGCCCTATACTTGGTCTTCAATCGTATGTGTATGATATCAATGTTCTTGATCGTACACTCGCATATCCTGATCAAACCATTTGCGGTTCTCAAACCGCACAATTAAATGCCAGTGGAGGTAATATTTTCACTTGGTATGATATGTCAGGTAATTTAATTCCTGTTGGTCCTCAATTTTCTTGTAACCCTTGCAACAATCCTGTTGCTCAACCAACAGTAACTACAAGTTATGTTGTTCAAAGTGACTTACTTGGAAGTTGTATCAGTTCTGATACAGTTACGGTATCTGTTGCCACAGATTTTACATTCTCTCTCACACAGAGTAACAATAGTGCATGTTTGTTTCAACCTATTCAGTTAAACTGTATACCAAATCCTCCGGGTGTGTATGCCTACAGTTGGACACCTGCATCATACATGAGCAATCCAAATATTGCAAACCCTGTATTAAACCCAACTGCATCAGGCACTTACTGGGTGCACAATACGGTTACCAATGCGCAGGGTTGTCAATATAAAGACAGTTTGCAGGTAACTATTTCTCAGAGTGCGGCTCCAATTGTTACAGCAATTGCCGATACTGTTTGCATAGGCACTCCAAATCAACTTAATGTTGAGTTTGCCAGCACCATTCCTACAGTTTGTGGCACAACAACTACCCCTTGTGCAGGCCCAACCATGATGGGTACTGTTGGAGCAGGCACCGCCTCAAATTCAGCTACCGGATACCCTGCCGTTTTTGGCAACTTTTATTGGGGTGCCCGACACCAAATGTTATACACTGCTGCAGAGTTAACTGCCATGGGCTTTATTGGCGGAAAAATAACTTCTATAGCGTTTAATATTAGCAGTTTAAATGCCAGTGTTATTCAATACAACAATTTTGAAATCAGGATGAAGTGTACCAATGCCACAAGTTTAACTAATTGGGAATCGGGTTTATCAGTAGTTTACCCTGCACAAAATCACAATGTAGCTGTTGGCTGGAATACCTTTCAATTAGCCAATATTTATGAGTGGGATGGGGTTTCTAATTTAATCGTTGAAACATGCTTTAACAATTCGGCTTGGGATGATAATTGCTCCAATACGTACACCACAACAGCATTCCCTTCTGTGCTTTACTATCGTGCCGACATGGCTGGTGTATGCTATACAGGTACACCAACCGCATCTAACGACAGACCCAATATACAAATAGGTTACTGTGGTGGAACAGCAAACCCGGCCAACTATACTTATCAATGGAGTCCGGCAGCTACAGTGAGCAATCCCAATATTCAAAATCCAACCACCATTCCTCCGGGTTCACCAAGCTATCAGGTAATTGTTACTGATATTGCGGGTGGCTGCAGCGATACAGCAGTTGTTGTGATTCAAAATAGTGTAACACCTCCTGACCCAACTATTATTTTACCTTCTCAAACTTTCTATTGCATCAACGATCCTGCAATCGCTATTTCTACTGTTACTGCAGGTGGTGTGTGGACAGGCAACGGAATAAATGTAGCCGGACTTTTCACCCCATCGATTGCGGGAGTTGGTAATCATGAGCTAGTATACACCATTTATGCTTCTCCAACTTGCTTCATCTCTGACACTATTTTCCTCGATGTGGTGAGCTCTCCAAATGCTACTATTACTACAACCAATAATTTGCAAATTTGTATTGCCGATGCACCATTCTCAATTACTCCTGCTGTTGCGGGTGGAACATGGAGTGGAAACCCTGGTATATCGGCTACCGGCTTATTTGATCCTGTTGCCGCGGGCCCTGGAACATTCGATATTGTTTACACCTTAGGATCGGGCAACTGTATAGAAGATGATACCATTTCCATCACCGTCATTGACCTTCCGAGTGATTCTCTCGTTCCTGCCGGTCCTTTCTGCGAAAATGATGCACCTGTAAATTTGCAGGCCATTACACCAACAGGCGTATGGTCAGGCACAGGAATTACGAATGCAAGCCAAGGCACCTTTGATCCTGCAACAGCCACACCGGGTTTGCATATTGTAACGTACACGTATAGTGGTGTTTGCCCATTCGTTAACTCCATGCCAATTACTGTAAAACCCAATCCTATTTTGCCATTGGTTTCAAATAATTCTCCGATGTGTGAGCGTAATGATTTAAGTTTTATAACCACAACAGTGCAGAACGCCAACTATTTTTGGAGTGGCCCTAAAGGATTTACTTCAAATTTACAAAATCCAACCATCAACAATGTTACCTATGCCGACTCGGGCGATTACCAACTATATATTGTTGTTGACGGTTGTTTGAGTCCGGTTGCTACAAGTATCGGGGCAATTTGGCCGACTCCACCCACCCCCACCGTTAGTAGCAATAGCCCAATATGCGAAGGACAAACTCTTTACTTGGAAACCGATAGTTTCCCCAATGCAACGTATGTATGGTCGGGCCCTGATGGCTTTAATTCCGGACTGAGAAGACCGGTGATTGGATACGCTACCCCAGCCAATTCAGGATTATACGAAATTATCAAAATTGCCAACGGTTGCTCAAGTTTGGGTTCCTCACTGATGGTTACTGTTAATCCTATTCCATCCTCTGAGTTTGTTGCATTACCGGAGGAAGTTAGCGTGATTAATCCTGTTATCGAATTTAGCAGTCAAGCCACAACCGGAACAAATATTCAGTATCTATGGAATTTTGGTGATAATAATACTTCAACAGACTATTCACCAATTTATACCTACGCAGATACGGGTAGCTATACCGTAAGCCACACAGTTACCGATGTGCTCACAGGTTGTTTTTCTGAGACAGAAAAAACAGTCATTGTTTCTCCATACTTCCGTTTGCACATTCCTAATGCTTTCACCCCAAACAACGATGGTTTGAATGATCATTTTAAAGTTGTTGGCCATGCAATAGAAGCATATAGCCTGAATATTTTTGACAGATGGGGTGGAAAAATATACGAGTCAAACAATATTCAACAACACTGGGAAGGTATTGAAAAAGGTGGTTATGCTGCCCCACAAGGTGCTTATGTTTATGTAATAAAAGTAAAGGATGTGAAAGGTAAGGATTACGAATACACAGGAACTGTAACGCTTCTTAGATAATTTACTAAAGCAATTTGATTTACGATTACAAGCCCATTCTTAGTCTAAAACCGGAACTTAGTTTGGTGTTTGAGCTGTAAGCCGTTACAAATTCAAGTCTGATAAATAATCTTTGAACACCGAAACCAACTTCTACATAGTTACCGATCAGATCGTTTCTCAAATAGTGAACCGAAATTACTTCCTCCAATTTGAGCAGCTTAAGTGCGGGGATTTTATTGAATAGAAATCCTTCAAGGTTATATACTCCATGCGCTTGAATAAAGTAATTATTGGTGCTGTATGCATAATAATCGAGCAACATAAAATTTCCAGTTTCGAGATTAGATAAAATTGTTTGATTCCCATTAAAATGCATAAAATCCATAAAATAGAATGGTTTGCTCAATAAACTCTTTCCAACCATAACTTCGTAATCAAATTCACCAAATAGCTTCAATGAAATGCGCTGACTTATACTTGCCGTAATTCGATCGAAATAATTTTTATTCACGGAGTTTGTGGTGTAACCCAAGGTATACCCCACCTTGAGCTCAGGATATTTGCCTTCTACGATATACTTATAATCGGGGTAGTTGAGATATTTTTGCTTGAATTTGATAGTGAATTCAGGATTAAATTTCAATAAATGATGTGCTTTAAATGCCGGATCATTATTTTGAAGCGCCCTTGGATTGTTCGAAAAGTAAGCCCTATTTTCTTTATCTATAAGGGTAAAATTCGAATTGTTGACCGCAGCACTTCTATAAGCATAATCTGCCTGTAATGACAGATAAAATCCATTGAAAATTTCACTTTTATGTTTCATCTTCAAGAAATCTGATTGATAAATTTTAAGATAATTTCGTTCTTCAAATAATGTATAGGAAGTGTTTATCAATTCACTGATTGACATAGGTTGATACTGTACAAAATTTCTGCCGGCACTGACGGAATATTGAGCAAATTTTTTGGGGTTATAACGATAAGCATACTCAATGGATCCAAACCATGTTTTGTTGGCAAATCCATAACCTGCATCAGCGGTATATGTTTTTCTTTTCTTATCCTCATAGTTTTGAGTGTAAACAATCTTACTGCCAATAGTGAGTCCTTGAACGGTATTAAATAAGATGGTTGAAGCAGGTGAATTAATTCTCAAAGATCGTTTCTTATAAGTGTTGTTATACTCGTAGCCGCCTAGTAGATCTCCGACTTTAAACTTATTATTAACGCTGTCAACAGAATCTTTGTAGGTTTTAGTTTCTTTTATGGCCGCAATACTATCACGCCATACATAGTCTCTTTTTTCGCTTGCTGTGAGCGGCACGGGTCTATAGCTGTTCCAATAGGCCGTATCTTTTTTGTTAGCTCCTTCTTTTATATCGAGTAGTTGATTATTAAAAAAGTCATCTTTAAATTCAGGATTGAGTACATAATTTGAATTTATACCAATATATTTTCCACCACCCTTGAATCCAAACACATCAAATGTGAAGGAAAAATTGTTGTTAAATGGCATCCAAACATCTTTTGTAACGGGCAAGAATACCTGATCGATATACAATGTATCCACGAAATTAATTTGTGCATCTTTGGTTAAATAAAGATTGGTACTGTGTATGCGCCAACTGTCTTCCATGATGTAAATTATTCCGTTAAAGGCAGGATCATTTTTTCTTTTTGGAATTACCTGTATTTTATTAACCAACAATCCCTGATCATAAAAAGTACCCAATAATTTGTAGCGGTAGGTTAACAATGCATTTGATGAAATTGGCGAAATAAACCCGCGTGCACCCAGCCCTCCAACATCCATCGTGTTGTCGTAAAAATTGAAGAACATATCACTGGCTTGATTATAGCTGAATGCTTGATTATTACCGCTCACCAAGGATGAAATCATTTCCTCTCTCACTTTATTTGGCTTTTGATAATTGTATTTTGAAACAGACTCTGACATGTATATGATCCCTGATACCGTATCCCAACTGGCCGACATGTTGACTTTCATACCCATCACACGGCTAGGTTTCTTTTTTAACTTTTGCACACCTTTTATATATACATCACAAGAAAATGCATCAACTTGCTCTTTATAAAATTTCCTTTTATTTATTGCTTGCCTGATTACTGCATAAGCAGGATCCTCGGCATCGGCATCTACAGTAAATTCCTTTATTTTTATTGCCTCCGATTTCATCATGAAGTTTACCTCCACCTCATCATTGCCTACCGTTACTGTTTTAGTTTGCATGGTATAACCAATGCTTTTTACTGAAATGTTATAATTACCCGGTTTTAATAGGAGTGTAAAATAGCCGCTTTCGTTGGTTGTTGTACCGGTAGTAGTTCCGCTTACAAATACACTTGCAAATGCCACAGACTCATTTTTTTCGTCTGTAACAATTCCTTTGATGCCACCGCCAAGAGCCACATCCATACAAAAAATAAAAAAAAACAGGCAAAGTAATTTTTGTGTCATCTCTTTTTTAGCGTTGTGACGATTTTAGTTTAAAAAATGTTACAATATACTAATCCCTTTACCAAAAAAAACTTCGTTCATCTATTTGTTGCAGTATACTAATCTAGTTGCTGTTGCAGCATTTTATGGATTATCACAAATAT
>JALRAS010000032.1 GCA_023262495.1 Bacteroidia bacterium
CTACGACAAACATCTTAAAGCCATTGCTGTAGCTCGTGCCGGAAATGTAATTGGAGGAGGTGATTGGTCAAAAGATCGATTAGTTCCTGATATTGTACGTTCTCTCATGACAAACAAACCTGTTGTTATCAGAAATCCAGGTGCAGTTCGCCCTTGGCAGCATGTATTAGAACCGGTTATGGGTTATTTATTTTTAGGATTATTTTTGCAAGAACAACCTCTTTGTTTTTCTCAAGCATATAATTTTGGGCCGCAGCCAGATGACGCTTTATCAGTTTTAGATATTGTTGAATCGGCAATTTTATCGTGGGGTTCGGGCGTTTATGAAATTGAGCAAAATAATAATCATCCTCACGAAGCCGGCTTATTGAAGCTTGATATCAGTAAAGTTAAATCAGAGCTAAAATGGGTGCCTAAAATGAGCGCGGATGAAGCAATCAAATATACCTTTGATTGGTACAGTATTTTTAATTCAAATAGAAGTAGTATCGCTCATTTTACCCTGGAGCAGATTAAAATGTTTTTGAATGAATAAGAGGGTTTTTATAACAGGAGTTTCAGGTTTTTTAGGTTCTCGAATAGCTCAAGAGTTAATTAAAAACGGATTTGAATTAATCGCATTAAAAAGGATTAACTCTGATTTATCACGTTGCAGTGAGTTCTTTGAGTATGTTAGTTGGATTGATATATCTGAAAATTGGGAGCAAGAAGTACTAGTGTTAAATCCTCAAATAATCATTCATACAGCATGGGAAGGTGTTGGAGCAAATGAAAGAGATAATTGGCAGATGCAAACTCACAATGTTCAATTCACACTTAAATTATTATTAATAGCAAAAAAGCTAAAAATTGAAAAGTTTATAGCTTTTGGTTCTCAAGCTGAGTATGGACACTTTTCAGGAATAATTAATGAGGAGCATGTTGCAAAACCCATATCGGCATATGGTTTAAGTAAAAATATATGTAGTCAAACTGTGAAGGTGTTTTGTGAGCAAAATAATATCGTTTGGTTTTGGTTGAGGTTGTTTTCATTCTTCGGAGAAAGAGAAAGTAGTAACTGGTTTATTCCTTCGCTTATTAAAAACATCTTGGAAGAAAAAACAATGGATATGACCCCGGGTGAGCAGCAATACGCTTATATGTACGTAGGAGATTTAGCTCAAATTATTTGTGATCTCATCTCCTCATCCGCAACATCAGGAATCTACAATGTAAGTTCAAAATATGCATTTTCATTAAAAGACATTGTAGAGAAAATAATTCAAATAATAAAACCGTTGAAATCTCATGTCAACTTTGGCGCAATGCCATACAGAGCAAATCAACCGATGTTGATTCAAGGTGATGTAGCTAAATTAGAAAAGGAGATAGGAGAATTTAAAGAGACACCTTTTGATCTTAATTTAAAAAAGGTTGTTGAGTATATGGCTAACAATAGGTAGTATGATAAAAAGTTCAATTGAATTAGCTAAAAATATAAGAAAGCACTCACTGGAGATGGTTGTTAGATCAAGAGCTTCTCATATCGCGAGTGCCCTGTCTATGACTGATATATTAGCTGTATTGTATTTTGATTTAATGAATGTTTTTCCAAACGACACTAAAAATGAAAATAGAGATATTTTTATTTTAAGTAAAGGACATGCATGTGTGGCACTTTATGCCACATTAGGATTAAAGGGTTTCTTTGATTTAAATGATCTAAAAACATACGGATTAGATGGCTCTAATTTTATGAATCATATCAGCCACAAGGTTCCGGGCGTAGAATTTTCTACCGGCTCTCTCGGACATGGTTTGCCTTTTGCCACAGGGATTGCTTTGGGAAAAAAAATTAAAAAACACCATAATAAAATTTTTGTGTTGGTTGGTGATGGTGAATTAGATGAGGGTAGTAATTGGGAAGCATTGCTATTTGCATCTCATCATCAATTAGATAATTTAACTATTGTAGTTGATTACAATAACCTTCAAAGTTTAACCACGGTAAAGGATACACTTAATCTTGAGCCCCTATCAAATAAATTTGAAGCGTTTGGCTGTAATGTAAGACAAGTAAATGGTCATAATCATTTGGAGTTAAAGAATGCTTTCATTGAATCAATCAACAATACCAATGGTAAACCTTCTGTTATTATTGCCAATACAATAAAAGGTAAGGGTGTTTCTTATATGGAAAATAAAGTCAAATGGCATTACAGTACGCCTAATCAAGATGAATTAATTCAGGCCTTAAACGAGATCGATAATGCGTAATACTTTTATTAAAAAACTAATAGCTGCCGCTGAGATCAATAGTAAAATTATTTTGATGGTTGGTGATTTGGGTTATTCTGTCATTGAAGAATTTCAGGAAAAATTTCCCGATAGGTTTTATAATGCCGGCATATCAGAACAAAATATGGCTTCTATGGCTGCTGGATTGGCTTTTGAGGGGTTTCATGTTTTTATTTATTCAATTGCTAACTTTCCTACCTTTCGTTGCGCTGAGCAATTGAGAAATGATGTTGGATACCATCAATTATCTGTTACTGTTGTTACGGTTGGTGGAGGATTGTCTTACGGTAATTTAGGTTATTCGCATCATGCAGTGCAGGATCTTGGATTAATGAGATTGTTCCCCGAATTCGATATCGTGAGTCCGGGTGACCCTATTGAAACCGAAATGTGTATGGACTATATTCTCAATAACAAAGGACCTTCTTATTTGAGACTAAAAAAAGCGGGAGAGCCAAACTATCATACTCATGTGAAAAATATTGTACCTGGTATTTGGAGTGAAGTTAATGAATCTAAAAACAATAAGATTTTTTTAACGACTAGCGGTGGTTTACACCTTGCGCAACTATTGAAAAATGGCAGTAGCGCATATTCAGATTATGGTGTATATACATGTCCTGTTTGGGGAGCTAAATTTAAACACTTGCAACAACATCAAATTGATAGATTCGGTGAGATAATCACTGTTGAAGATCATCTTTTAGATTGTGGATTTGGTTCTTGGGTTAGGGAGTCGATTACCGTTCAGGAGTCTCATTTAAAAATAAAAAATAAGGCCTTAAGCCAGGATGTAATAGGAAAAGTAGGTTCAGAAGAATATCTTCTAAAAATAGGTGGATTGCTTTAATCATAAAATCACTAATCAAACAATCATGATAAAATCTAGGAAAAGCAACGATGAAATTAATCTAACAGCTGAATTAAAGAACAAATTAGATTTATATTTAGCTAATGTATCTGAAAAGGAGGTTTTAGATAACCTACATTTATTTATACCAAGGGTAATATTATCTAGGGTACTTGCTATTAATTTTTTATACCAAAAAATTATTCATAATTCTGGTATAATCATGGAATTTGGATGCAGATTTGGAGGTAATTTGGCCTTGTACAACAATCTCCGTGGGATGTATGAGCCATATAATTACACCAGGAAAATTATTGGTTTTGACACCTTCAGTGGATTTCCACAAGTAGGACAAATAGATGAAGCAAAAGCAGGAGACTACGATATTTTTCAAAATTATGATCATTTATTGTCTGAGATTTTGGCCTTGCATAATCTTGGCTCTCCTATTGGTCACATAGAGAAAAATGAAATTATAAAGGGCGACATCAATGAAACACTTCCTAAATTTTTGGAGAATTGCAAAAGGACTATTTCATTGGCCTATTTCGATATGGATCTTTACCAGCCAACATTGAAAAGCTTAGAGCTAATTTTTCCATTTCTATCAAAAGGTTCCATCGTAGTATTTGACGATTTCAATAATGATCTTTTTAAGGGAGAGTCAAAAGCTGTTTTCGACTTTTTTGGAAGTTTTAATTCGTATAAATACAACTCAATCCCAAACTATCCTAGACTGTCATATATAGAAATTGTATAATTTTGATTGACCTATTAAGTTTTTAATGAAATCTGTTTATGACTAACAAATTGAAATCACAAATTATTGAACGTATTGAGTTACTGTCTAATGCGAATCGAAAAAACGAAATTCTACCTGGAGAGCATTACATACCCGTAACAGGTAAATTAATTGATGAAGATGATATATTACTGGGAGTAGATGCTGCCTTGGATGGTTGGCTCACAGCAGGACGCTTTGCAGAACAATTCGAGCGCGACTTTGCAGCCTATTTTGGTGCTTATAAAGCGCTTTTGGTAAATAGTGGCTCCTCTGCCAATTTGGTGGCTTTTTATGCTTTAACTTCACCAAAATTGGGCGACAGGGCCATCAAGCCGGGTGATGAAGTAATTACTGTTGCTGCAGGATTTCCAACCACCGTAAATCCAATGATACAGTTTGGAGCTATACCTGTGTTTGTAGATGTTGATATTGCTACACACAATGTTGATGCATCATTAATTGAAGGAGCTGTTTCAAATAAAACCAAGGCCATCATGATTGCGCATTCATTGGGTAATCCATTTGATTTGTCTGAAGTGATGCGTGTGGCCAAGAAATACAATCTTTGGGTGGTTGAAGATGATTGCGACTCACTTGGCGCAACATACAAAAATAAGAAAACCGGAACCTTTGGCGATTTGTCAACATTTTCATTTTATCCTGCACATCACATCACAATGGGCGAAGGTGGTGCGGTTATTATCAATAATCCGGAACTCGCTAAAATTGCAGAAAGTTTCCGAGATTGGGGAAGAGATTGTTATTGTGCTCCGGGCAAGGATAACACCTGCGGCTGTCGTTTCAGCCAACAGCTTGGCTCTTTGCCTTACGGATACGATCATAAATACACCTATTCGCATATTGGGTTTAACCTCAAAGTTACCGATATGCAAGCTGCCTTTGGAGTTTCTCAACTTAAAAAAGTTGATGCCTTTGTAGAAAAGAGAAGAGATAATTTTTCTCTGCTTTACAACAAAATGAAAGAATTCGAAGATGTTTTTATTCTCCCCGAGGCAACACCCGAAAGCAATCCATCATGGTTTGGATTCTTGTTGACTTTAAGGGAGGGTGATGCCAACGACAGACACATGCTAGTGCAACATTTAGAACAACAAAAAATTGGAACAAGATTGTTGTTCGGAGGTAACCTATTACGTCAACCTGCCTATGCAAATATTAATCACAGGGTTTTTGGAAACTTAAATAATACAGATATCATCATGAATCAATCGTTTTGGTTAGGTGTTTGGCCTGGACTAAATGAGTCACATTATGATTATATGGCAGGTGTGATAAGAAAATATATTCATTCGTAATCATATTTGCGCTGCTTAAAGGATAAAAAAGATGAAGAAAAAGATTAGCTTATTAACCCCGTGTTATAACGAAGAAGATAATATTCAAGCCTTGTACTCGGCAGTAAAAAATGTGATGCAGGCCAAGCCCGAATATGATTACGAACACATTTTTATTGATAATCACTCTTCAGATGGAACGGTCCCAATTTTAAAGCAAATTGCTTCTCAAGACCATCATGTAAAAATTATCATTAATCTCCGTAATTTTGGTCACATACGTTCACCATATTATGGCTTGCTTCAAACAACTGGTGATGCCACCATACTCATGGTAGCAGATTTGCAGGATCCTCCTGATATGATCAATGAGTTTATTGCAGAGTGGGAAAAAGGGCACAAAATTGTGGTTGGAGTTAAAAATGAGAGCAAAGAATCATTCATGATGTTTACTATCAGAAAATCTTTTTATAACCTCATCAATCGCCTTTCCGATACTAAATTAATAAAAAACTATACCGGTTTCGGATTGTATGACAAGCAGGTAATTGACCTTCTTAAGACTATTGAAGATCCTTACCCGTATTTCAGAGGATTGGTTTGCGAATTGGGCTTTGAGATTGTAAAAATTCCCTATGTGCAGCCGCAACGCTTCAGAGGAATAACCAAGAATAACTTTTACACACTGTATGACATTGCTATGCTTGGAATAACCAATCATTCCAAGGTACCTTTGCGTTTAGCTACGATGGTTGGGTTTATTGCATCCCTACTATCACTGTTGGTTGCGCTTGTTTATTTTGTATATAAACTGCTTTATTGGGACTCCTTTATATTGGGATCAGCTCCAATGATAATCGGAGTTTTTCTTTTTTCAGCCGTGCAATTGATGTTTATAGGAATCATTGGTGAGTATGTTGGTTCAATTCATACTCAAGTGTTGAAAAGACCTTTGGTGATTGAAAAAGAAAGAATAAATTTTTAACATGCTTGTATTTCATTCCCACTGTCAGATGGGGAATCAAATGTTTATTTACGCTTGCGCAAGATCGCTCTCATTAAAGAGAAAAGTGCCTTATTGCCTCAGCGAGTTGGATCATCTTAAATATTTTGATTTGTCAAATGATGACCGGTGGAATAATTTAAAGTACCTTTGGTTTAAACTCCACAATAAAATTCCAGGTAGTAGGTATTTATTTGAACACATGCAGGATAATAGAATTGACTATACTGCTGATATGCTCAATCAAACCTCTAATAATGTTTGGTATTACGGCTATTTTCAGGGTGAGCAATACTTGTTTGATAATATGCCCGATATTAAAAGATGTTTTTCAATTAAAAAGGAATTTGTGGACGCCTATCGGGAGTTTATTCATCATCAGTTTGGCAATAAAAGACTTATTTTAGCGCACATCAGGTTAAAGGATTACAAAACTTTTGGTCCCGATTTTTTGAATGGTCCAGATTTAACCTTACCATTCAGTTACTATCATCAAAATATAAAAAATATACTTTCATCACAGCCCGATGAGCATTATCAACTGGTATTTATTTCTGATGATATTGATGCTGTTAAAAAAGAATTTGTAGCCTACAACGGATATTTTTCCAATCAAAGTCCAATTGTAGATTTTCAACTGATGATGCATGCGCACGCAGCCGTTATTTCTCCTAGCTCTTTTGCCTGGTGGGCTTGTTGGCTCAATCGAGTTGAAGATGCAAAAATTGTGGTGCCCGAATATTTTTTGGGATTTAAAGTGAAAAAAGAGTTCCCGGTTAATATGATACCGAAAAAGTTTATTAAATCATTGGTCTCCTTATCCTAATATCATGTCATCGAATGCTCCATTTTTTTCAGTGGTGATACCAACCTACAACAGGGCTAATATGATTTCAGGAGCTATTCAAAGTGTGCTTGAGCAAACATTTAAAAACTTTGAATTAATTATTATAGACGATGGCTCTACCGATCAAACGGCTGATGTTATTGCCGGTTTTAGAGATGAGCGCATCAAGTATAACTATCAACAAAATACCGAAAGAAGTCAGGCCAGAAACAATGGAATAAAGATTGCCAGTGGTAGGTATATTTGCTTCCTTGATAGTGATGATCAATATTGTAGCAATCATTTGCAAGTATTCTACGAATATGTTACTCAACATCATTTTCCAGTAGCATTGTTGTTTTCAAATCCCATTGTCATTCATCAAAATGTAGAAAAAAAAGATGTATACCCTTCACCCGAAAAGGATGATGTATTATCCTATATTTTACATCACTCCATCATTCCTGATCGTGTATGTATACATCGTTCAATCTTTGATAAGTATCTTTTCAATCCTGCTGTGCATATAGGTGAAGATACTATCTTGTGGGCGCAAATAACCACTGAGTTCCCATTATTACACCTTAATGCGTACACAATAAAATATCAGGTGCACGATGATAATTCGGTAAACCTCAAAAACAATGTATATCGCGACAGGCTGAATGGATTATTAGAATTGTTTGAGCAACAAGCCATTAAAAAAAAGCTGAAAAGAAAATTAAAAAATGAAATCATCAGTGTTTGTTATTATGGCATAGCGCGTCATCATCAATTAAAAAGAAACTTTTTGAGTATGTGTGTGAATGCACTCTTGTCTATACTTTACAATGTAAATAACCCTCAAACAAAAGCTAAATTGTACATGATTTACGCCTATTTTAGATGAAAAAGAGCTTATCTTAACATACTTGTTGTAATTAATAATATGTTAAACTCCTTTATTTTATTACCTTTGCGGTTAAATTTATATAATATTGATGACTAGCTTTGAAGAACTTGGATTAAATAAAAGAATTATTGACGCCATAAAAACAATGGGTTTTGAAAATCCAACACCCATACAACAACAAGCCATCCCGCAGCTATTAGCAGAGAAAAGAGACCTCGTGGGATTGGCACAAACAGGAACCGGAAAAACTGCCGCATTTGGATTACCGCTTGTTCACTTTACCGATTTCGATAAAAGACACACACAGGCATTAATTATTTGCCCAACCAGAGAGCTATGCCTCCAAATTACTCGCGATCTCAGTAACTTTTCCTCTAACTTTGACAACGCCAATGTAGTGGCAATATATGGTGGAGCAAGTATTGAAAATCAAATTCGGGAAATCAATCGAGGGGCTCAAATCGTTGTGGCAACTCCCGGAAGGATGGTTGACATGATTGAACGGGGGAGAATAAAATTAAACGCTGTAAAAACAGTAGTTTTAGATGAGGCAGATGAAATGCTGAATATGGGTTTTAAAGAAGACCTCGACAATATTTTATCAGAAACCCCGGAGGATAAAAACACCTGGTTGTTCAGCGCCACCATGCCCAATGAGGTTGCCCGAATAGCCCGAAACTACATGACAGATCCTATTGAAGTTACAGTAGGAAAGCAAAATCAAGGAGCAGAAAATATTGAGCATGTATATTACATGGTTCATGCCAGAGATAAATACGCTGCATTGAAACGCATTGCTGATTACAACCCTGATATTTTTGGAATTGTTTTTTGTCGCACCCGAATGGAGACGCAAGAAATTGCTGAGCACCTGATTAAAGATGGTTATAATGCCGATTCTCTTCATGGAGATTTGTCTCAACAGCAAAGAGACAATGTGATGAAGCGTTATCGTAACAAAACATTGCAAATGTTGGTGGCCACCGATGTGGCAGCTCGTGGTATTGATGTGAATAATGTAACACACGTAATTAATTACAATCTGCCTGATGACCCCGAAGTGTATACCCATCGCAGCGGTCGAACCGCGCGTGCTGGGCGTTCTGGTGTGTCAATTGCTATTGTCAACATGAAAGAAACGGGTAAAATTCGTGATATTGAAAGAAAAATTGGGAAGCAATTCATCAAAGGAAAACTTCCTTCAGGAGTGCAGGTTTGTGAAAAACAGCTGATAAACCTCGTAAATAAAATTCATGATGCAGAGGTTAATGAGCAGGAAATTGAAAAGTTTTTACCGCAGGTATACGATATGTTAAAGGATATATCTAAGGAAGATTTAATCAAGAGAATGTTGTCGGAGGAGTTCAATCGCTTCCTTGACTATTATAAAAATGCCCCCGATTTAAATGCCGATGATAGAGGCAGCAGAGACAGAAAAACATCTGTTGCGGGGCACGGTAATGCGCAGCCTACTGGAAGATTTTTTATCAATTTGGGCGAGATAGACGGAATGGATCAAGATAGTTTCAGAACCTATGCGGCAGATGTTTCGGGAGTTGATCCGTTTGACTTTAAAAGAATCAATATCAAGAGTACGTTTTCATTTTTTGATGTTGATCCTAAAAATGCACAAAAAGTATACGACAGTTTTCAGTTCAAGAAATTCAACGGAAGAAAAATTAGAATTGATCACAGTGAAGGCAAAGGTGGAGCAGTTTCGGGAGGCGGTTCAAACTTCGGTGGCAGAAGTGAAGGGGGAGGAAGATCTCGTGGAAAAGAAAGTTCATTCAGGTCTGAAACCAAAGATAAAGGATTTAAAGGTAAAGGACAGGAGAGAGGCAAGGGAGATTTTTACTCATCATCGAAAAAATACAATAGCGATGATAGCAAACGCGAGTTCAAGCGCAGAAGAAATTGAATTGTAAAACATGATTTGCTGGCAGCCTTCATCCATAAACATCGAGGGCCTAAAAGATAATTCGGAGCGAAAGTTCATTCTATAAGGTATCATACATCACAGTTTCATCGTATTGCATTTATTTCTAAACAACTAGGCGGTTACTTTTCGCGCTTTAAACTACAGTTTAGAGTTTATCAGTCTCTTGCGTATACCCACTAAGCAAATTGTAATATTGGTTTTTATCCTCATGATACATCAAGTAAATGTTGATCATTAGTTGTTCATTTTATTCTTTATGAAAAATCCGAATTTGTAATGAATAATCGATGAAACATCATATTATGCTTGTAGAGGTGTTTTTTACGCAGATTGTAGGTTTTGATGATCAATAGGGTGTGTAGAAAATATTAACAATGGGTTGTTTATATCTGTAACTTTTTTAAATTTGCAAAAATAATTTTTACAAATATGAAAAGACTTTACACATTATGCCTTTTAATCATTGTCGCTTTTTCTGGCAATGTCAGCAAAATTTATGCTGGTTCCTGTTCAACGGTAATCAACACCTTTGATGTATTAGACCCCACTGATCCTATTTATCCTTTCGGTATTGTAACTGGTACTTACACGGGTTCTCCTAGTCTGGATGGTGAGTTGTGGTACGAAGGAAGTCTTTTGTACCCTTACAGTTCGTCAGATGGCACAATTTTTTTATTTGATTTGAACCCCGGTAGTTATGAACTTTTCTATTGTGGTGGCACTTTATCACAGACCTTTACGATTGCAGCGCTCCCGTGTGATATTTCAATTTTGAATATTGGAGCAACCAACGTTTCCGGAGCAGGATGCTCGCCAAATGGCGTTATCGACCTTACAGTAGGCAGTTCTACACCAGGTCAAACATTTTTTTACAACATTACCGAGTTGTTTAGCCAGACAGAATACACTGGTCAAGATGATGGATTTGGTATCATTTCTTTAGGCGGATTACCTGCAGGTTCTTACACGGTATTTGTTTCCACAGAGTCAGATGTGCTCAACTCTGCTTGTAACGCCAATGATTTAATTACCATCACAGAGCCTGCTTGCGACATGGCCTTCGGAACATCCGGGGTATCGGATGTTACTGCATTGAATGCCAACGATGGTGCCATCACAATTGAGGTTTCCGGAACCTCATGTATTCCCACTGCACCGGGCGGCAATCCAGTTTTCAATGTTTATGCAGAATTAAACGGCTCATTTCTTTTAAATTTAACTTTTAATTCTGTCAATGGAAGATATGAGATTGGTAATCTTGCTCCGGGAGATTACACTATTGTAGCAGACAATACGGGTAACGGGTGTTTTGTTTCCACCATTTTGACAGTTGGAGGTCCGGTATGCAATCTCACGCCCCCTACAATCAATGCTACAACAACCACTCTTTGTAGCGGAAACTACGCTTTCTTATCTGCGTCCTCTGCGTTTGTTGCATATCAGTGGATTTATAATAGTACACCTTTAATCAGTTTTCCTGATGCTGACCTTCCAATTTTTAAAGCTACTATAGAGGGGTCATATTCTGTAAAGGTAACTGATATCAACGGCTGTGTTGCTGTTTCAAATCCAATCATTTTAACGGCTCCATCGGCACCTCCAATTAATTTTCCAGACACCATTTATGCCTGTGATGTTCAGGCCGTTGTTGAAGCACCGATTGCTTTTGATACGTATTTATGGAGTACTTCAGAAATTACATCAAATGTTACTATTGCGAGTGAAGGATGGTATGCTTTGGCTGCAAGTGTGAGTTCTCTGCTTTGCGGTGTAGTTGATACCTTTTTTGTCTCATTAAACAATACCCCTCCAACAGCTCAAATTAATGTGATTGGTGCTAATCCATTCTGCCAAGGTGCAAGCATTACCCTGCAATCTTCTTCAGCAACTGGTAATTCATGGAGTAATAATCAAACTACCCAATCTATTTCTGTGAATACTGCTGGATTATATACCCTTACCGTTACTAATACAATTGGATGCACGGCTTCAACAAGTGTGAACGCAACTACACAAAACTGTATTTCTGCAACTCAGGTTACCGGTGGAGTTTGTGGTCAATCAGATTTAAACAAAAATGCTGCTATTTTCTGCACTGCAGTTAATGGTGCCACCCAGTATGAGTGGGAGTTCAGTAACACCAACGGTGTATACGCCACCCGTTTAACAACATCTAATTTCGTATTGTTGCAGCAAGTTACACCCGTAATCAATTGGGGTACCTCTTGGACGCTTAGGGTAAGGGCTTATAACGGTGCTGTTGCGGGTAATTATAGTCCTAATTGTAATTTTAGCATTCTGCCAGATCCAGTAATATTTGGTGTGCCAACAACACAATTAAGACCAGAGGATTGTTCACGTCAGAATTATACCATCAACACACGCAATCGTATGATTACTAATTATATTACAGCAGCTGTACAGTATGAATTCCAGTTCTCTGATCCTGTTTCAGGCAATATTATTGCTACTGTTCAAAGAACTTACCCAGTATTGTTCTTGAATACAATGACTCCAACATTACCTTTCCCTGCGCAATATAACGTTAGAACCCGCGCAAGAGTGGCCTCAACATGGAGTCCTTTTGGTCCTGCATGCCTTATCGGAATTGTAAGCCTCAATCGTGAAGATGGTTCTTCTCAGGAAGAATTGCCATACGAAAACGAATCTCTCTTAATCAACGAACCATTCTTTACACTTTCTGTTGCCCCAAATCCATACGATAACTTTACATCTATTACTATCAATTCATCTGATAATGAAAATATTTTCATTCAATTGTTTGATATGACAGGAAAAGTTGTTGATGAATTAAACGTAACAAGTAATGAACGTTTCAATATAGGGGCAGGATTAAGTAAAGGAATTTACCTTATTAAAGCTCGTAGCGAAAATGGCAAGCAGATTACCAGCAGATTAGTAAAAACAAATTAAAAGTAGACTACTTTATCCAAAAAGCCCGACATTTGTCGGGCTTTTTTTGTGACCGCATTTTAAACCGGTTGAATCACTTGTAACAATGTGATTTATCAATTGTGTAAATAATTTATAAATCTTACTGTGGTAAATGCCGATCGGAAGGAAGTTTGGTACAAATGCAGTATCACAAATTTGGACAATTACTTATTTCACATCGGTATTAAAACCGAAAAGGTTGTTAGCAGTTACGAATGTAACGCAGCGTTTTGTGTTACAGGCACTCTTTTAAGCACCATAAAGAAATCGATTGTAACTAAATTTTCAACTAATTCTAATTCCGATCAAGGCTCATGCACTGTCTTCTGTTTGTTTAGTCGTTGATTTATACAAAAAACCAATCTGTAAATCAATAAATGCAACTGTTATAAATTTTATAAAGGAGAGAAATTATGGAGAGTAAAACATTGTTATAAAAAAAAAGCAACCTATTAAGGTTGCTTCTGAACTAATCTTCGATTAAATCGTTAGTTTCTATCTCCGAATGTTTTTTTTGTTTTTTAGGATCATTTTTCCTGCTCTTTTTCCACAGCTCTAATTGCTCTGAACTCAGCACTTTCTTGAGTCCCTCTTGCATAATTTTTCTGCTCTGCATCACTTGGGGTTTCATTTTTTCTTTGTCACCGTTTGCTTGCTTACGAATTTTTTCCACATCTCTAAAATGATCTAAGGCCAAATTCTTGACTTTTATTTTTTGCTTTTCATCAAGATTAACTGCGGCATGCATTTTATTTAAAAACTTGTCTGCCTTTTCTTCAGGAGAATGTTGGTTTTTAGGATTCTGTTGCACAGCTTGATTGGTTGATGACCTTGTTGTGGTTTGAGCTGCTGTTTTTTGTTGGGCCTGAGTTACACTCACTGCAGCTACGGAGGCCATAATTAAAAGGATTTTTTTCATATTTAGGTTATTTGGTTAAATCGTTTGACGTTTAAAAAGTAAGAAGGTTTAAGCACTGGTGAAATTAAATACCCTTACCTTTCAATTTTAGTATTTCTTCTTCAATGTCCTTAACTAACTGCTTGGTTCCTTGAATAGATAAATTTACCAGTTCATTGAGGCGATCGAGATTGGTTTCCTGCTTGCCATTGATTTCTATAAAAAGAAACCAATCCTTTAATTGATTCATTCCAAGATTTCCCACACTCGACTTTAATTTATGGGCTGATTTGCTTAACATTTGCCAATCATTATTTTTTGCATGTAACTCCAGATTTTGAACATCAATTGGTGTTTGAAGTTTAAAAATTTCTAAAACTTCAAGTACAATTTCTGTATCGTTTTCCATTAATAACATCAGGTAGCTCAAGTCCGGCTTTTCGAATGTTGGTTTATCGGTATGGTTCAAATTCAGTTTTTTATGAGTTAAATTTGGCGGTTACTTTTGCCGTAAAATTAAAAAATAAATTAATCAATCAAATATGTTGCTTTGATTCAATCTTGCTGAAATCGACATAATTGGTAAATTTGCTAAAAAATTCCAAATGAAAAATAAGTATAAAATTGTCATTTTTTTCCTTTTGTTAGCATACTTTGCGCAGGCACAAATTAATTTAACTATGGGGCTTGTAGCACAGTATGATTTTACCAATCAAAGTCTTGCCGATCTTGGTCCTAACTTTTTAGATTTAACCAACAGCAATGGTGCCACTCCCGTTGCCGACCGTTTTGGAAATCCCGAATTTGCCTATCAATTTGATGGCATTGATGATTTCATGTCGACTCCATACAACCCTGTGCTGTCTCTCGGTTTTGGAGCCACTATATCGATGTGGGTAAACCTAAGTGATGTAACTCCCAATCAAGTATTGCTGGGTAATATGTCAGCTCCGCCCTTCGGACAAGATGGAGGATATTTGATTTCAGTTGTAAATGGTCAGGTTGTATTTGATGCTTGGGTTGGCAGTATTGCACCAACATTGCAGTACACTCTCACGGCCGGTAACGTACAACCAAATCAATGGACCAATATAGCTGTTACTTTTATGTCGGCCCAGCCCAACAATTATATAGTACTTCATCAAGATGGTCAAGTAATTGACTCTACCTTCGTGTCTGATCTTTTAGGAACCAATACCAATGATTTAGTTATTGGCGCTGCTACTTGGGCCACTGATACATTGTTAGCCAACGGAATGATAGATGATATTAAAATTTATAACAGAAGAATTAATAGTGAAGAAATTACCGCCATTTATAACGAGGTGGTAACAGGGGCAAAATATCTTGAGCTCAACAGACTAACATACTTCAATAACTACAACGGTTCTTTCACTGTGAATACCAAAAGCGAGCAACGCATCAATCAAATACTTGTTACCGATGCATGCGGAAGGTTGATTCAACAGCTAAGGTCTTTTGGAACGCAAAGTGAAATCATTGATTTGTCGAATGCTGCCAAAGGGATTTATTACGCAGTAATTCAAACGAATACAGGCACTGAAACTATCAAGCTTGTTAATTAATATTTCACGATTCTTGAAAAGCCTGTCAGCATCAAAGTTGACAGGCTTTTTTTGTGCGGAAAAGGAACAGTCTCACTAAAAATAAACTTTTATAATTCTGATAAATACAATGATTGGGCTAATAAATCTGACCTAAACATAACAGCCGCCATAGGCATTATCCCTGATATCGATGGCCTGAATTACACTTGATTAAGGTTAAATGCGCCTGAATTTGTTTTAAATTGAGCTAATCTTACATTTTTTTATATTTTTGCCGCTCCTTAATGCATTTATGTCAGAAAGCCAGAATCAAAATACATTTAATTCAGTTAATCTTGTTTCTCTTATCTATAATTGGCGAAAACAATTGTTAACGGTAGCGGCTATATCAGCGGTCATTTCTGTAATTGCGTCTTTTATGATTACACCTAAATACAAATCTGAGGTAATCATGTTCCCTACACAAACCAATTCTATTTCCAAGGCCCTACTCAATGAAAACAATACAGGGAAAGAGGATATCTTGAAGTTTGGGGAGGAAGAGGAAGCAGAGCAAATGCTTCAGATATTAAATTCGGATTATATCAGATCAAGAATATGCAATAAGTATAAATTGATGAAGCATTATGATATTGATGCTAAAGATAAATTCAGAAATACACTTTTATACAAGGAGTATGAAGACAATATCAGTTTTGAAAGAACTGAATTTATGTCGGTAAAGGTTACAGTAATGGATAAAGACCCCCAAATGGCAGCTGACATTACCAATGATATTGCAGCACTTGTTGACTCTGTGAAGAATGATATGCAACATGAAAGAGCTCGTCAAGGTCTCAAAATTGTTGAGTTGGCTTTACAGGCGCAAAGAGATTATATCAAGTCAATTGAAGATTCATTAAACAAGCTCAGAAAGATGGGTATCAACGATTATGAAACCCAATCTCAAGCATTTAATGAGCAATATGCGCTTGCGATTTCAAAAAATAATGCTGCAGGGATCAAATCGCTTGAGCAAAAATTAGATATCTTATCGACCTATGGAGGTGCCTATGTTTCATTGAGAGAAAAGTTGCAGCATGAAATCAATCAATTGAGTATCATCAAGTCAAAATACGAGCAGGCAAAGATAGATGCAGAGCAATCTTTGACTAGTAAATTCATCGTGAATAGAGCTTTTAAAGCAGAAAAAAAATCATATCCAATAAGGTGGTTGATTGTAGTTGTGAGCACGGTGTCCTCTTTGATTTTAGCATTGCTCGCTATTTTGCTCATTGAGAACATTAAAGAAGTTAAATTGTCGAAAAAATAACTGTATGAATCAGGAAAACGAATTCAATACCGACAGTTTATATCACTTAGCCCTCAAGTGGCGTTGGCATTTGGTTGCAATAGCTATTATTTCTAGTTTGGCTTCAGCAGTATTTTCAAGTAGTACTTTTATTGAACCAAAGTTTAAATCAACAGCAGTTGTTTATCCGGTGAATATTGTTCCCTACAGCAATGAATCAGCAACTGAGCAATTGTTGCAGATGTTTCAAAGTGCTGATGTTAAAAATAAAATCATTGATAAGTTTGATTTAGCCAATCATTACGGATTGGGTGATAATTCAAAGGAACCTAATTCACGTTTAATTCAAGAGTTCAACGAAAATGTTTCAATCAGTAAAACAGAATTTGAGTCAATCAGTATCGAAATTTTAGATAAGGATCCGGTGAAGGCCTGTAAGATGGTTAATGAAATTATTGCCGAAACCAACCTAAAATGCAGAGAATTGCAGCGTGAGAAAAGTCAGGAAATGCTCGATATGCAAGCCAAACAGCTAGCTATTAAAAAAACGGAAATAGACAGCTTGAAAAGTCAAATAAGTAGAATCAGATTGGCGTATGATATCATTGACATTGGATCTCAAGCTAAGGAAGCAACAAGAGGATTGATGGCTTCTAAAGGTGGCGAGGCCTCCAGAATGCTATCGAAAATGCAAGAGGTTGGTGCTGAACTTACCGCCAATAATGCCAAGCTTGAAGCAGCGCTAATTTACTATGTCAAAATTAAGTCTGCGTATGATGATATTGTTGGTGATTTAAACAAAGAACTTACCTATACAAACGTAGTTAACAAGCCCTTTGTGGCCGATGTGAAGTCATACCCCATCAGATGGATCATTGTTTTAATCAGCACGCTTGCCTCTCTCTTTCTTGGGTTTATTATCATTTCTTTTTCGGAGGGTAAAAAAAAAAACTTCAATCGGTCCCGCTGATTGAATTCAAAAATCGTAAGCACTACTACTTTTATTTAATATGCGGTACCTTTATTGCACTTAGCGCTTTTGCTATTGCTATGGAGAGTTTTTGGGTATTACTGCTGCCTCTATTGGTATTGATTTTATTGTTCTATCTCTTTTCGCTCGATAAGGTTTTGTGGTTCATTATCATCACCACCCCTCTTTCGCTAAATATCAAATTAAAGGATTTTGGATTAGCTGTGAGTTTGCCCGGAGAGCCGCTCATGATTGGAATTCTTATTTTATTTCTGTTAAAACTATTGTATGATGTAAGAATTGACAAAAAAATATTGTATCATCCTATTACCTTAACTGTTATTGCAAATCTGAGTTGGATTACCATTACCTCCATCACAAGCACCATGCCTTGGATTTCATTTAAATTTTTACTGTCTCGATTGTGGTTCATTGTTTGTTTCTATTATTTTGGCATTTTACTGTTTAAAAATCTGAAAAATATTAATCGGTTTTTATGGGCTTACATTATGCCTTTCACCATTATTATTTTTTATACGCTAATTATGCACAGTCAGTATGGTTTTACTGTGGACACCGCCAATTGGATCATGAGTCCTTTTTACAACGATCATACCATTTATGGAGCTATCCTAGCTATGTATATACCTGTAATTGCTTATTTTATTTATAACACGCAATACACCTTTGCGCAAAAGGGAATATCATTCGTTTTCCTACTCATATTTATTGTTGCGCTTGTACTATCATTCACGCGTGCTGCATGGATAAGTTTGGCAATTGCGTTCGCACTTGGCGCGGTAATGTATTTTAGAATTAATCTCAAAATCATAGGACTTGTTGGTGTAATTGGGTTGGCGTTGTTTTTTGTTGCCAAAGACCGAATTTTCATGAAATTAGAGAAGAACAGGCAGGATTCATCTTCCAACTTAACAGAGCATGTGCAGAGTATTTCCAATATATCTTCAGATGCCTCAAATCTTGAGCGTATCAATCGTTGGTCAGCTGCTTTACGCATGTTCGAAAAGCATCCTGCCATTGGCTTTGGTCCGGGTACTTATGCTTTTAAATATGCGCCTTTTCAGTTTAGTTACGAAAAAACAATCATTAGTACCAATGCCGGTAACAAGGGAAATGCACACAGCGAATATATTGGTCCTTTAGCAGAAAGTGGCGTGCTGGGCTTATTGACATTTGTAGCAATTGTTGTTGCTATTTTCTACACCGGTATTTCGCTTTATTATCAGATGGAAAAGAGCACCAAACGCGCGCTTGTGCTGTCACTTATTTTAGGTCTTACCACTTATTTTGTACATGGTTTTCTCAACAACTTTTTAGACACCGACAAGGCCTCGGTGCCGGTGTGGGGATTTGCAGCGGCACTTGTTGCAATTCAGTTGTACCATCATCGTAAAACTACTCCCGATGAAACGCAATCGGCCTCTACAAACAATGTTTAAAATGAGTTTTTTACAAGTAGTTTGTTTGTCTTAAAAGACATCAATTTTTCATGCAAACCAATAACGTCTTTTTGCAACAGCTAGCGTTGCCCTTTGAAACAGAGATAAAGTTGTATGTGTTACGACTAGACCTTATAGATCCCATTGTAAGCGGAAACAAGTGGTTTAAACTCAAGAAAAATATTGCTCAAGTTCAAACCCTTCAAAAAAATGGGATGATTACCTTTGGAGGGGCCTACAGCAATCATATTGCAGCAACTGCTAAAGCTTGCAATGTATATGGTTTGCAATCAATCGGAATTATAAGAGGCGATGAAGTAATGAATCATACTTTGAATGAGGCACAGGCCAATGGTATGAAATTGATTTTTGTTGACCGAGATTTATACAGAGATAAAGCAGCTATGCAGCAGTGGTTGATGACCAAGTTTGATACTGATGCTTATGTGGTGGTGCCTGAAGGAGGTGCCAATGAAGAGGGAATAATCGGATGTGCCGAGATTACCTCGCTGATAAATATTCAATTCGAAAGTATTGCAGTGGCATGCGGAACAGGCACAACACTTGCCGGTATTATTCGTTCACTTACTCCAAAACAAACTGCACTTGGTTTTGCTGCTATGAAAGGAGGAGAGTTTTTAAACCATACCATCAAAAGCAATATTCTATTTCATCAACATCAGCAGTTCAAAATTATCACTGACTTTCATTTTGGAGGATACGCCAAATACAATAATCAATTACTTGGATTCATGTGTGAATTCAAGGAGCAATATCACTTTGAACTGGATTTTGTATACACGGCAAAGATGATGTATGGCCTTTTTCAGATGATTAAGCAACAACATTTTGCAGGCAAGCAATCCATCATTGCCATACACAGTGGTGGTTTGCAGGGTAACAGGTCTATTAATATCTAGTTGATATCTCTTTTATTAAGTTTGGTATTTATCCCTATTTTTGTCATCCGAATAAAAAATAAACTATGAATAGCTGGCTATCAGTTCCTCCGGATTCCGACTTTACTATCTATAATTTTCCGTTTGGCGTGTATCAAATGGATCAGCAAAAACCAAGATTAGCAAGTATTTTGGGTAATCATATCATTGATCTTGCAGCTATGAATGCGCTGGGTTTTTTTCATGACTTACACATCACAGAGGAAGTTTTTGAAAATCGATACCTGAACGATTTTATTGCACTTGGTAAATCTGTCACCAACAAGGTGCGTCAAATATTGATTGAAACTTTTAGTAATAGCGATTCTGGTTTAGCTGTTAACAGTGAATACAGACAATTAATCATCAAATCATACGATGATGTACAAATGCTTATGCCTGTGAAGGTGGGTAATTATACCGACTTTTACAGTAGTATTCAACATGCAACAAATGTTGGCAGCATGTTCAGAGATCCTAAAAATGCACTTATGCCCAATTATCGTCACATCCCAATAGGTTACCATGGAAGGGCTTCATCTATTACAGTGTCCGGTGCATCTTTTCATCGTCCGAAAGGGCAAACAAAGGCTGCTGATGCCGAATTGCCTGTTTTTGGTCCAACCAAACAGCTCGATTTTGAGCTGGAGATGGCCTTCATCACAGGTAAGTCAACACAGCTTGGAGATTCAGTGAGTACAACAGATGCTGAGGATTATATTTTTGGTATGGTGCTTTTTAATGATTGGAGTGCACGCGATATTCAAACTTGGGAGTATGTGCCGCTCGGGCCTTTTTTAGCCAAAAACTTTTGCAGTACAATTTCACCTTGGGTGGTTACTATTGAAGCACTCAATCCCTTTAGGGTAAAGGGTGAAGAACAGGTGCCTGCTGTACTGCCATATCTGCAGTTTTCGGGAAATAAAAATATTGACATCAATCTAACGGTGGAAATAGAGACAGCGTCCGGGCACGTGAAGCAGATATCCCAATCCAATTATAAATACATGTATTGGAATATGAATCAGCAATTGGCTCATCATACAGTAAACGGTTGTAATATTGAAGTGGGTGATATGTATGCCTCGGGAACCATCAGCGGTAATGATGAAACAGCATATGGCTCTATGCTTGAACTTACCTGGAGAGGCAGTAAGCCCATTCAAATGCCCGATGGAACAGAAAGAAAGTTTATTAACGATAACGATACAGTAATAATGCGTGGTTTTGCAGTAAATGGCGACATGAGGGTAGGATTTGGAGAAGCCAGAGCAAAAGTTTTACCTGCTATCTAAAAAGCATCAGCATGATTGTAGATATTTTTATTCCTTGTTATATTGATCAGTTTCAACCCGAAACAGGTTTTAATATGGTGAAGGTGCTTGATAAAGTTGGGTGCGCAGTTAATTATAATGTGGAGCAAACCTGCTGCGGACAACCTGCTTTTCATTCAGGAAACTGGGACGACTGTAAGGAAATAGGAGAGAAGTTTATCAAAGAATTCCTGAATGAAAGATACATTGTAACGCCCTCTGCGGTTTGTGCCGGTTTTGTGAAAAATCAATACAGTGAACTTTTTCATAACACGGTTTTGCATAATGAATACAAGCAAGTACAGCGTAATATGTACGAGTTTTCCGACTTTTTAGTCAATATTTTGAAGATTAGTAATTTGGGCGCAACACTCGATGGAAATGCAGTTTTTATGCCATCTTGCGGAGCAATGCGAAATTATAAATTACATGATGAGCCGCTTACGCTATTAAAAAATGTAAGAGGTTTGCAATTGCTCGACCTGCCTAATGCCGATTCATGTTGCGGTTTTGGTGGTGGTTTTACGCTGAAATACGAAAATGTATCTTCAGCTATTGCGCAAGATAAAATTGATCAAATTTTGGGCACAGGCGCCAATTATATTATTTCAACAGACTACTCTTGTTTAATGCATCTTGACGGTTATATCAAAAAACAAGGGCTCCCTATCAAGGTGATGCACATAGCTGATGTGTTGGCATCCGGTTGGGATTAAATATTGTTAGTTCCTTCCTCATGATGTCAATATAGGAACAAAAGGAATTTTTGTTTCTGCTGTTCTGAAATTATAATCCCCAAGTAAGGCTCAAACTTTCGTAAGTGGCATATCTTTATTGTGAAATTATATGTATGGCTACTATGCATTGGTATAATACTTGTAATATTGTATAAAAATTTACTATGAAAACATTTTATCGATATTTGTTTGCACTGATTATTGCCCTTGCAGGAAGTAATGTTCTTGCTCAAAACGGTTCAGTGCTTTTCAGTAATTCAAGAAATTACACCTTTAATTTTAATGTCAATAATTTGCAAGGTACACCGCAAATTACAAGTGCATTCATCAATTCCTTGGCAGCAGGGGTGGGGAGGCCGGCATTGAATGTAAGCTATGTCATTAGTTTTGATCAAACACTAGAATTGTTGTTGGTTAATAATTTCTTACAGGTAAATGTTTCTAATCGTTTTATACAACCAACCGGTGATGTGTATTACCGAAACTTTTATGTAGGCGACTTACTGCAGCCCACCTCTATCAACGCTATAGTTAATGTGCTCGATGAAAGAGGAGGCATACTTAGAAGTTTGCAAATTTCCAATTTGAATAGGATGAATGCCTACAGCACATTCATCAATACTAATTTAATACCTGTTGGAATGCAAAAATCTGCACTACAACTTGTGAATATGTTATTGTTTTATGATGCTCAAGCGCTTAATGATTTCAATAACAGATTGGCATTGATTAATGATTATTATAACAGCAACATGATGCTGGATAACGTTCAAGGTCAGTTGGCCTCTATTGCTTTTGTATCGCCTGAGAATATTGAAAGCGCCACCACTATTTTACAACAGGCCGAAGGTATCATCAATCAAATTGAATTACGTGGTTATGCAAGTATACTTCAACTAGCTTCCAATGATCCTATCAATTTAATGAGCCGCACAGCTGCCTTAAGAAATATATTGGCGCAAAAGCGTATGTCGGTAAATATGGCCTATGCCTCACTCGACTCATATTACTATTCTAAAGGAATGGAAGCGCTAAACAATAAGAGTAATTCCTTGGCGCTCACTTTTTTTAATAAGTCAATTGCCATTAATCCAACCTTCGCACCTTCTGCCTATCAGTTGGCTATGATGAAGTTTGAAGAAGGTAATTTAATTGATGCTGATCTGAAGTTGAGAGAGGTTTGGTTCAACATGAATCCTGAAATAAATACCTATCAAAATTCTCTTACTTTGTTTAAAAATATTTATAATGAATATCTCGAAAGTGGTGATCAATTCGCTAATTCCGGTAAGTATCAAGATGCGCTTGTACAGTATGACAGAGCAACAAAATTATGCAGAGAGATTAATGGAGTAATATGTAATGAGTCAGCTAAAATTGCTGTTCGTAATTGTCATAAAGCGATCTATGAAAATATGCTGAATAGCGCAAAAAAGGATGCTGAAGCGGGCAATAGTGTAGAAGCATATAACAAGTTCAACAAAGCAAAAAATTACGCTTCCGACAATCAAATTGACAAACGTGATCGTGGCATGGAAGAAACAGTTGACAAGGCCCTTAAACTGAACGAATATAAGAATGCGGTGGCTGACGCTAAAGATGCTTTTTCAAAAAAAGATTTCAGCAGCGCTTTAGCCGGCTTCGAAACTGCGCATGAATTGGAAAGTAAATTCGGATTTGCACCATCAATCATACCACTTGATACAGAGCAAAAGTCGGCACGTGAAGTATTAAAATTGAAATTGACTGACCTCAATAGTCTTGCGGATAATAACGATTGGGATGCGCTCAAAACTCAGCTCACTAAAGCCGAAGAAATGCAAGCGTTTTATAAACTAGATGGTGACAAAGAAATTACTGCTTCAATAGGTAGTTTGAAAGATAAACTCAAAAAATTCAGATGTGATCAAACACAAAGAAAGTTCCAGGAACTTGTTCAAAAAGCTAAAGGACACATTGCTTCGGGGAACTATATTTTAGCATCAGACGCCTATGATAATGCCATAAAAATGGCCAACGAAAATGCCGAATGTGACATTGATTATGCTCAAAGTGCTGAAGAAAAATCAAGTATTCTTGCACCCGCGACCTATCAAAAATTCATCAACAAGATTCTTGATTTGCAAATGAACGGTAGCTATGCCGAGGCCGTTGTCAAATACAAGGAGGCGGAAGCTTATCATGTGCAGTTCGAGCTAGGAAAATTCAATTTACAAAAGAAAAGTTTGTTTGATTTTGCGAAGGATAATTTTAAAAATGCAGCACTTAATTTTGTGGCAGGTGATTTTAAAAAGAATGGACAAATTGATGAGGCATTTCAATTATATAAGATATTGATTGATAGAAATTATCCGGTAAGAAACATGAGTGACGATTTGTTTGACCTAGGAAAAAGATTTGGAACCCGCGATAAAGCTGCAGGCAGCAGCAATTACAAAGTTAAGGTCATCGACTATGTTGGTAACAACAAGCAGCTTAAGAATTTTAAAAAAGGATATATCAGTGCATTTGAAAACTAATCGTTGATGCTGCATCATTCCACCTCTTTTATACTAGAAATTTGCTGTTACAGTGCATCTGATGCTATACTTGCTCATGCATCGGGCGCTCACCGTGTGGAGCTATGCAGCGGCTATGAGGTTGGCGGAACAACGCCAAGCATAGGTGCTATTGCGCATATAAAAAGCGAATGTAATATTCCCATATACATCATGATTCGCCCTCGCGGAGGTAATTTTTGTTATTCTCAAACAGAGAAAAAAACGATGTTGCTCGATATTGAGGCGGCATTAAAGCAGGGAGCTAGCGGAATTGTGTTTGGCGCGCTCGATGCGGAGGGTAATATTGATTTGTCTTTTTCGCGTCAAGTAATGAATATGTGTAACAATATACCAGTTACTTTTCATCGTGCCATTGATGTATGTAACAATTATATTGATGGCATTACCAACCTTGCTGAGTTGGGAGTTTCTTGTATACTTACCTCAGGCAGGCAGTCAAAAGCCATCAGCGGTTTAGATAATATACAAGATATGCAAGCAGCTGCAAAAAATAAAATCGATATCATGGTTGGCTCCGGAGTTCAAGCCGACAATATTTTATCATTTGCAAAAATTGGAATAACGCATTTCCATTCTTCTGCATCTATGATAGAAAAACACAACTTACCGGCACATGATTATGCTATTTCCTTTAATGCCAGCTTACATAATAATGAATTATCAATAGTTTCGGCAGAAAAAGTTAAAGCGATGCTAGCTCAACTTCATGGTTTTTTTTAGTAAAATACTCCAATATAGGCAGCTGACAATTCTATTCCTATTGTTGTTTCGCTGCGCTCAGGGTCAACAGGTAATTGAGCTTGACAGCGACTACTGCGATTGGTATTTCTCTATCGGCAAAAGTAAAAAACAATTCCTGGCCATAGTGCC
>JALRAS010000033.1 GCA_023262495.1 Bacteroidia bacterium
AATCATGATGAATAAACATGTAGGTAACAATGGTCCATGGTTTTCTTAAATACCAACCGGGTGAAGAAGGCAAAGAAAAATAATGCTTGAATGACAGTATTCCATCGAGTTTAAAAAGACTGTCGATAAGACCCAATAGGCCTATGATCACAAATAACCCTACATTAATGATAATCAGTCGGAGCACTTGATCTCCTTTATTGAAATTGAATTTTAATTCGTCAACAATTGAATTGGCCATATTTATAATTTGAAAAATCTTTTACTACTATTAAATCCTACAACAAAGTTAGTTTATAAAAGATTTTGAGGCAGCATTTTAATTTTTTTTAAGTCGTAATACCGATGCAAATTTTTTAATTGGTATTTACACATGAAAGATTTGTAAATGTTTGTTGCAATTTATAGATCACTTTGGTATGAGTTGCGCTGCAATAAAGGCAGTTGTCCATGCCGCCTGAAAATTAAATCCACCGGTAACCCCATCAATATTGAGCACTTCACCTGCAAAATACAAACCGGGCACTTTACGGCACATCATTGTTTTCATATTAATTTCTTTAAGACTGATGCCCCCGCAGGTTACAAACTCTTCTTTGAAAGTAGTTTTGCCTTTTATGGTAAACACATGATTACAGCATAGGTTACAAAATAGTTCAATAGATTTATTACTTGTTTCGGCAAGTTTTTTTGCGCCCTCCAATTGAGCCTCCTGCAATAAAAATTCATGCAGTCTGCGCGGAATATTAATTTCTTGATAAAAACCGCTCCAAATTTTTGCCGAACTGTTTTTAAGTTCCACAATCATTTTTTTTAGTGTTTCGGATGTGAAGTTGTTATTCCAATTGATGGCAATATCGAAGTTATAATTGAGCTCCGCTAGTTCGAGCGCTGCAAAAGCAGAGAGCTTGAGCACAGCCGGTCCGCTAAATCCCCAATGCGTAATTAGCAACGGTCCTTTTTGCTGCATTCCCTTGCTTTGAATGGTAACAGCAGCGTTAGGGACACTCAGTCCCATGAGTGCCGTAATACATTTATTTTCAAGATTGAAGGTAAATAAAGAAGGCAGTGGATTGATCAAGTCAAGATTAAATGATGATAAAAAATGATATCCTTTGAGTTGATTAAACCCACCCGATGTTACAATGACATAATCGGCTGTAATAGCTTGCTTTGCTTTGACTTCAATTGTAAATTTTTGATCTGATTTGATGATTTGCTCAACCTCACAATTCAGGTACACTTTGATGCCAAGCTTTTGTACCTGCTCTTCAAAGCAATCGATAACTGTTTGAGAAGAATTACTAACAGGAAACATGCGCTGATCGTTTTCCGTTTTTAGTTTTACATTACGCTGTGCAAACCAATCGATAGTATCTTTTACGGCAAACTGATGAAAGGCCTGCAACATTTCTCTTTCGCCTCTCGGATAATTTTTTGACAAGGCAATTATATCAAAACAGTGATGCGTAACGTTACAGCGGCCGCCACCACTTACTTTCACTTTTTGCAATGTTTTACCCGTTTTTTCGAGCAAAATAACTTTAGCATGCTGATGATTTTCGGCAGCGTTGATGGCTGCAAAATAACCTGCAGCGCCTCCTCCAATAATTACTATGGTACTGTTGGTTGACATTGCTGCAAAGTTGGCAATTATTTTTTAGCATCAAAGCAATGCAAATAAGGAATCTACAATAGTCAATTCATTAAGGGCAAGCACTACTATATGGCTATTGTATAAGCAACCTATACGATAATTAAATACAATAAGATACATGCCTTGATACTGTAATTGATTAAAATAAAATCAATCCTGCAAATTTTTTGTGATTGATTTGGAAATAAGGAAACAAATACTTTATCTTTGACTAAAATTAAATCATTTATTTTGACCTTTAAAATATCATACTATGTATTTCAGCAGTAATTTCAAGTTTTTGCGCAATCGTAAAAAACGTTCGCAGGAGGAAGTAGCACTCGGATTGGGTATCAAGCGTAGCTCTATCAATAACTATGAAAATGAGTATGCTTTACCCGGCATTGATATGCTTCCGGCTATTTCAAAATATTTTGGTATCAGTATCGACTATTTATTGAATGAGGATTTATCATCGATGTCGGAAAGCAAGTTGCGAGAGTTGGAGCTGGGTCATGATGCCTATATTAAAGGTACCAAACTTCGCATATTGGCCACAACTGTTGACAGTAAAAATAGAGACAATATTGAATTAGTTCCTCACAAGGCCAGGGCGGGATATACTGCAGGTTATAATGATCCGGAATTTATAAGTGCATTGCCCACCTTTCAATTACCATTTTTAAGCAAGGAAAGAAAGTATAGAACTTTTCAAATTAATGGCGATAGCATGCTGCCAATACCGGATAAATCATTCGTAACAGCACAGTTTTTAGAAAATTGGAACGATATCAAAGACGGACATGCATACGTATTGCTTACGCAAGATGATGGAATTGTTTTTAAAGTTGCCTACAATCATATCAAAAGCAAAAAGAAATTATTGCTTAAATCACTTAATTTTGTGTATGAGCCATACGAAGTAAATATTGGCGACATCAAAGAGGTATGGGAGTTTGTAAATTATATCAGTACGCAAATGCCAGAGTCAAATCAGAGCAAAGAAGAGGTAAACAAAAGTGTTACTTTGATACAGGAGGAAATGCGTAAAATTGCTGAGGTTTTGCAACGCAAACCCCAAACTTTACTGCGCAGAAAACCGCATGTACGATAGTTTTTAAAATCAGTAATTTATTAACGTGGTTGGAGTGTATAAGCTATCCTCACTCACGAGATGCGAGCGAGGACAGATTAAACACCTAGGTAGTCCTTTCCAATTTAATTAATTCTCCCAAAACACTTTTGGATTGTTTGTTTTGTACACTGTAAGCTTTCCTTCCGCCTCCACCTTATCTGGTTTTTGATTTTCATAGTCTAATGGGAGGAGTTTAATATAACTAATATTTTTCTCCTCTCGGAATGTTTCCATATTATATTCACTATTTGCCGGGCATTCGAGCATATAAAGATTCTTTGCCATGTAATTGTACAGATAATTCTCTTTTGTCTGTGGATTCTGATTGTTCCAGTTGGCATCGGGATTCAATATTAGGGTTTTATCGGTAATTAAACGCTCACGAACCTCCTCAATGCTCAGCATTTCTCCTTTTTCATTCATTACATATGCATTGAAAGTAGGATCTATCCATAACCATTTTTTCAAGGATTCGGAGTAAACGGAATTGATAACATGGCAATCTGGGTCGATTTTCAAAATGTCTTTGGGATAACAAGTCACTATCCTTGATTTAATTCCCATTGCTAAGTAGCATTCATTCAAAACCAGGGCAAGTCCTCTACAGTTTAATCCTCTGCCATCCTTTTTACAAACATTAATCATACTTAATGCATTTTTCACTTCTGGATTACCGTGGTTTCCATCATGTGGTACTAAATTATGCACCCAATGCAATAGATTTAAAATTTTCAACACATCGTTGCCTTGTCCTGCAATACTGTCCAAGTTAAATCCTTTTCGCAATGCCATTAGATTAGGATTATCGCTAGCTTGATAGTTAAATTTTGGCAGTGGCCTGCTATCAGAGAGGTTGTATTTATCCGCTCCTTTAAGAATGTAAAGATAATCTCCTGTAAGCTTTAGCTTGTTATTGAGTGCCACAAAGTCTTTCTCTTTTCGGATATTGTCTAAGTCTGTATCAAGTTGTACGTGTCCATAATTATTATAACCTGCGTCAATTGATTTTTTAAAACAATTGATAGCTGAAGACTTATTGTCCAAAAGAGAATAAATACAAGTTAAGTTGTAATAAATATTACTTAGTTCATAGGAACGTTCTTTTTTTTCGTCTACCGATAATTTTTCGTGTAGTACTAAATATTCGGAAAGTAGAGTATTGTAAGCCTTTTCATCTTTCTTATCATAGGCTGTATTAAATCCATCCCCTTTTTGCTGAATAAATTCATCTATTTTTTGAGATGGCGTATTTTGTGCAATGAGTTGTTGCATGCACGTTAGTAAAACGATTAGGAGTGTTACTTTTATTTTCATTTTTCTTATTTTTTTTCGCATTTGACGAACCAACAATATATTAGTTACAGAAATTTTAGTTTTATTTACTTTAATCATTCTTTGGGTTAACAGAGATTGTTCAATGAATTGATTTATTAGTATTCCAACCTCAGGACGATGCTATTTTGACGTTGTGGCTTGCAGCTAATATCTTTTACCTACTACATATTAGTCCATGATTTTCCGGCATAATGCCGATAGCATGGCTATTATCGTTCAGTCAATTGGACTATTACAGAAACTGTATCGTTATAACTAACGTATTCTTACATCACCAAAGCCAGATTTTGCGGTAATTTTAGTATTTCCCTGACCAGCTTGAAAGGTGAAAGCTGACTTGATGTTTAGGTCGCTTTTATTCACACTCACATCGCCAAATCCCGACCTCAAATCAAACTGAAACTTTGCGGCTGCATCGTTTACTTGAAAATCTATATCTCCACTAGAGGTTGATAAATTTAATGGCCCATCAACATCGATTCCGGTGCCTAAGATATTTCCATAGATGGAGGATAAGTTAAGGGTTCCTTCAACTGCTTTTAGGTTGATATGACCTGAATTTGTATTGATAGTAATTTGACCTTTCGCCTCGTTTGCTCTTACATCACCGTAACGGGTATCAATTGTATATGATCCATTCAACAACGTTTTTAATTCTACATTGCCGTATCCTGATTTTATTATCATGTTGCCCTCTAGATGATTCATTTTGATATCTCCGTAAGAGGTGTTCAAATCAAGCTTGCCTTTCAAATTACCAACTTTACAATCGCCATAAGAGGTATGTATTTGATAGTTGCTTCCAAGTAAATCGTTGAGCTCTATGTCGCCATAGGAAGCATCCACATTGATGGCAATTCCCTGAGGCACTTCCAGATTAAGGTAACTCTCGGTATTTGAGTATCCCATCATCACAAGCATGGTCGATTTGTCTTCAAAATTAACATACAAGACCGAATCCCTAATTTCATAACTAAGAGCTCTTCTGGCTTTGCGCTTATTCAAATTGATATGCAATCCTTTATATTCATACTTATAGTGACACTGCAAACCCACATCGCTTCTGCTGCTTCCTTTGATATTGATTTTCTCGATGACATCACTGGAGAAAACGAGTTTTTTAATTCCCTTAAAAAGGGTATCTACATCAGTCCTGTCTTGATTAAAAATCCACTCTCTGTCTGGATTGCTAGGTTTAGCTTTACTTGCTGCATAGTGCCATGTTTCCTTTATTGGAGTATTATTGTTTGGGTCTTCTAAATTACCTGACTCGTGGCTTGCTAATGTTGTTGTACCTGCATCGGTTATTGCGTTGGATACCTCAGCAACCGGAGTTTCAAAGGAATTGTTGTGATCATTTGCAATATTGATACCTGTAACATTACTATTATTGACCACATCGGAATTTTCACTGCCCGTTGTTTTTTGATTAACAACCTCTTTACTAACGGACTTTAAATTGGGTTGAGTAATTTTTGGTGATAAGTGTTTCTTTTCAACTTGTTGATGATTAAAATGATTGAAAAGAAGCGTTGCTGAGATAATCATTGATGTGAGTGTGCCCATGATGAAAATTGTTTTAAGGTTAATAATTTTATATGATGGTTTTGATTGAGTATTGGTTTGACCTGCGGCTGCATCGTTAATCCACGATTTTACCTCAGCGATATCGGTTGTTGCCTTTTCGTTGCGCAATTGTTCAAACAAGCTGTTCAATTTGTTTTCTGTTTCCATATCAGGCGATTTTTCTTTGAGATGATTGAATAATTTCTACTAATTGTTTTCTTCCTCTGCTCAAGCGCTGCTTAACCGCAGATTCTCCCATGCCTTGTATTTGCATAATTTCTTTGATTGTAAATCCTGATATTTCAAATAGAATGATACATTCTCGAGTTACCGTATCGAGTAATGACAATTGAGTGTATAGTTCTGCTATCTCTATTTTTTGATCTGCTGCATTTGCGCTAACACCTAGCGGTACAGATTTTTCCGAAAAACTATCAACATAACTCGGGCGATTTTTTCTTTTTTGGTTGGATAATGTTTTAACAGCAATTGAAAATAAAAAGTGTAAAAACGCTTGATCTGACTTAAGCTGATTTATCCTTTCTAAAGCAATCAATATGGTATCATGCATCAAGTCTTTAAAGTGTATCTCACCATGCGCGCGGGCTTTGCAAAATCGCTCGAACCTATCATGTACCGGTTCATACAATCTCATAAAATGTTCGCTTTGATTTTCTTTCATGTTTGCTTTTACAAGTAAGTGTAACAAGTCAATTAAAAGTTACATTACACCGCCTTTTTTAATTTAAAAGCTAGAGTAAACATCTGAAAATGTGATGTATAATTTGATTATGAATACATCAATCAATATCAAAAAAATGAATTTTAGGTATAAGGAATTTGTGTATCAACGCATCGTATTGATTAATGTAGGATTAAACCTTTCATGCTTTACTTTGTCATAAAAAATAAACGCATGAAAAAACTATTCCTTTATTTGGTATTCGTTCTACTTTTCAATGATGTTTCATTTGCTCAAACAGATATTTACGATAGTGTTTACTCGGGAGGTTTTTGGCGCAAATACATGACTCATTTGCCTGTTGGCTACAATACACAAAACACCTACCCCTTAATTTTAGGATTTCATGGAGGACAGCAGGGAGCAACAAGTGGTTTGGGCTGGTCGGTATTTGCCTATCAGAGCAAGCTATCGGTAAAAGCAGACAGTTCAGGATTTATAGTAGTGTATCCCGAAGGATTGGTATTCAATCAAAACAGATCGTGGAATGCCGGAGATTGCTGCCCTCCGGCAATTAATCAAGCAACTGATGATGTAGGATTTGTAGATGATATGCTCAATCAATTGTTGGCTGATTACAACATTGACACCTTAAGAGTTTATGCCACGGGTTCGTCAAACGGTGGCATGCTATGTTACAGATTGGCTTGTGAGTTGAGCCACAGAATTGCAGCAATAGCACCAAATGCGTGTTCTCATATGTTTCATCCTTGCAATGCAATTAATAGCGTGCCTATCATCAGCTTCCACTCTAAAGCAGATCCTATTGTATTTTACCAAGGTGGTTTAGGCGGAGCGCAGCCCCTAACGGGTATTTATTTTCCTTCGCAAGACAGTGTATTGAACCTTTGGATGCAGTCAAACAATTGTAACACAAGAGATACGATTGTTAATGGCAACGGTACAAATTATGATTTTATTAAAATCAGCAATTGCTCCTGTAATATTGAAATGCATCACTATGCCACAAGCGATGGGAGTCATAGCTGGCCGGGCGGAAACCCCAATAACAATCCTGTTTCCATACAAATAAGCGCCACCGATTTGTTGTGGGATTTTTTTCAAAATTACACTTTAGGATGTACAACAACGAATACCACCACTATCACCAATGAACCTGCAATACAACTGTTATTTCCTAATCCTTTTCACGACCGATTATATCATGCTCCTTACTCCAAAAAAGAAAGTTTCAGTTTGTATAATTGTTATGGTCAACTCATTGTAGAGGGAGAGAATATTGAAGAGCACGACTTTTCTCGCCTAAGGAAAGGGATGTATTTTATAGAGATTGGCAACAGCATGCTGAAGCTGATAAAAGAATAATTTTTAGGTGTAATTATAGCTTATTATAAATAAAAAAAGTTCCTGAGTGTTCAGGAACTTGATATGGTGGAGAATACCGGATTCGAACCGGTCGCCTCTTGCCTGCCAGGCAAGCGCTCTAGCCAAATGAGCTAATCCCCCTTTTGAATTTAATGTGTGTAGATTTTATAAAGAACATTAGTTTGATAGAGGCACACCGCCTTATGTGTGGCAAATATAAATAATTAAATCTTAATTCAGCATGAGAATTTTTGAAATAGCTGCGTTGTTATGCTCCTATTGTTAGATTTTAATTTCTTCTTGACCCGAGGTAAAGAAACGGTATTCCAAGATGTGATAAGAACTTACAGGCAACACTTTAATCCATTTTTTATACTTTAAGAACCATTTCCATCTGAATGAAAACAAACCTTTTGTAAAATAGGCCGCAAGGTATGGATTGGTATGCAGCTCTATACTCTTTTCGTTTTGCTCTTTGATAATGTATCTCAAATTATTTTCTACCTCATCAGACAAAAGTACCGTTGATGAAACCTCGCCACTGCCTTTACATGCCGGACATTTCTCAAGCGTTTGTATGTTCATTTCGGGGCGAACACGCTGCCTGGTAATTTGTACTAATCCAAATTTTGTTGGGGGCAGCACTTGATGTCGAGCCCTATCGCTCTTCATTTCTTCTTTGATTTTTTGAAACAAGGCTGCCCGATTTTCAGCACTGCCCATATCAATAAAATCAACTACAATAATTCCTCCCATGTCGCGAAGGCGCAGCTGACGGGCCACCTCAACAGCAGCATCCATATTTACTTCAAGCGCATTGAGCTCTTGAGAGTTATCGCTCTTGGAACGGTGTCCGCTATTAACATCAATCACATGCATGGCCTCGGTATGCTCAATGATAAGATACGCACCGGTGCGCATTGGAACCGTTTTCCCAAATGAGCTTTTGATTTGTTTTTCAATACCAAAATGCTCAAAAATTGGGAGCTTTCCTTTATATAGTTTCAGGATATCTTTCTTCTCTGGAGCTATATTCATGAGGTATGATTTTACCTCTTCATATAGTCCTTCCTCATCAACTTGTATGTTGCTGAATTTTGCGTTGAGTATGTCTCTTAAAATAGCTGAGGTACGGTCTATTTCACCAAGTATTTTCTTTGTAGGTTGAGTTACTTTAAGGGCTTGGAAAAGGCTATGCCATTTTTGCATGAGATCTTTAAGATCGGCTTCAATCTCGCTTACCGATTTGCCCTCGGCAACAGTTCTCACAATAATACCGAAATGTTTGGGCTTTATCCCTTGCAGTATTTTCCGCAGCCTATCGCGCTCTTCGGCATTTTTAATTTTTTGTGATACCGATACTTTCTCGGCAAATGGGATGAGCACAATAAATCTGCCGGCAAGCGATAATTCAGAGGTTATTCTTGGACCTTTAGATGATATTGGTTCCTTCGCAATTTGCACTAGCACCAATTGCTGTCCACTAATTACTTGTGCAATTTTACCTGTTTTTTCGATGTCGGCCTCAAGATGAAAATTGTCGAGTTTGCTATCTTTTTGGGTACCGTTAAGTACTTTTTTAGTGAAAGAGTTGAGGGAGGCAAACTGAGGGCCAAGATCCAAATAATGAAGGAAAGCATCTTTCTCGTAGCCCACATCAATAAATACAGCATTCAATCCGGGCATGATTTTTTTCACCTTACCCAAATGAATATCACCAACAGCAAAGCTGCTGTTACGTTTCTCCTTATGAAGTTCTTGAAGCCGCTTATCATTAAGCAATGCTATTTGAACTTCGCTCGGAGTTGATTCAATAATTAACTCGTACTGCACAGCGTATGTTTAAAAGGATTTGAAATGTACTGTAATGGTCCATTGCTGAACAATTATCAATAAAGCAACATCAACTGCAAAAACAGCTGATGCGGCAATGATACATTTCTAATAAAGTTGAAGTAGATTGAATCTATTTCTTCTTTTTATGTCTGTTCTTTCTTAAACGTTTTTTACGCTTGTGGGTGGCAATTTTATGCCTTTTTCTTTTTTTACCGCTTGGCATGATAATTAATTTTTAGTGTTTTTTAATTCATTTATAAACTGTTCAACCTGTTGGTTGATGTTGTTATCGTTACTTTTTTTCATGTACTGTTGTAGCATGTCTATGGCCTCTTGCTTCTTTCCCATATCGGCATAAATCTGACCTAAGTAGATGTAAGCTTGAATGTAGTCAGGTTTAATTCGCAATATTTTATTAAATCTATCGAGTGCTTTATCTAACTGACCGCTTTGTATGGCAAACATCCCTAATTGTACTTGTGCATCAATATAGGTTGAATCTTTACCCACAACTTTTCTAAGCAACATTATTCCATTCATAGGCTGATTGCTGCCCTCGACATAGCAAGTACCCAACATGGTTGATGCTTCAAGGTCGTTTGTATCTTTTTTAACCGCCTCATTGTAGCATTCAATAGCTTTGTTAAAAAGTGTTTGTCTTAAGGCAGGACTATCGAAGCGAGTAGCTTTGTAATATAGCAGGCCTGCTTTTTTCCATGCTCCCGGACCTGTATTTACATTGGCACTTTTTTCTAAATAGAAAGCAGCTGCTGTAACATTTTTAGGCAGGAGTATGGCTGATATTGAGTCATAGCCCTGTGCTTTGTTTTCGGCATTACTTAGCAATGATACCAAAGCTTGTTGGTTTTGGTCAAGACTTTTGACTACACTATCGGTGTAGGCTGATAAGTCAATTGCTGATGATGCAGTGGCAACAGGCTGTTCCTTTTTTACAGGTTGACCTTTTTTATTCGCAAAATATAAAAGAACGGTTAGTATTATTGCACCAAAAACTACTACTATCTGTATGGTCTTTGGCGACTTCATTTACTTAATTGGGGCGTTTTTAACTTTTTCAACAAATGTTTTAGCAGGTTTAAATGCCGGAATGTTGTGAGCGGGAATGATTACCGCTGTATTTTTTGAAATATTTCTCCCTGTTTTTTCTGCTCTTCTTTTAACAATGAAACTTCCGAATCCTCTTAAATAAACGTTTTCTCCGGCTGTAACAGATTGTTTAAGGCTTTTCATAAAAGCCTCTACCACTGTTTGAACTTCAAGCTTTTCAATTCCTGTTTTTGAAGCAATTTCGTTTACAATGTCTGCTTTTGTCATATTTTATGTAAGTTGCTGTTTTATATATACTTAGTATTTATTGCTAAATTGGGGGTGCAAAGATAAATTAATTTACCTAACGCCCAAATGAACTTTAAAATTTATGTGCTGTGTGTGATTTTGACAATAAAAGTAAAGCTGTAAACCCAAATTCATCTTACATCAACACGAAATCAGTAAAAAAACTATAATTCAATCTATTGATTGAATGGATTAAAAACTGCTTTTGGGCTTATTAACTCTGTATAATCATTAGTTCAATTCATTAGTCACGTTAACTGATTTCATACAAGTAAAATACCGATGTAATAAGAACCAAAATTGGTCGGCTGATTGGGTTTAAAGCTGCATTCCAAAAGTATTGTGCAGGTGTAAAATTTTTAATTATCAATATATTTTATCCATCACAATGGTATAAAATGTGAATTATAAAGTAAAATTTCTGTTATTTTGAGCCATATAATATCACAAACAAGTATCATCATCACTATGTCGTTACAAAATACATTTTACAATACCCTCGAATTTGCCCAACAAATGGATGACACCGATAGTCTGCACGACTTTCGAGATCAATTTTATTTTCCATACTTGCACGGCCGATCAGCGATATATTTTACCGGCAATTCTCTTGGATTACAGCCAAAATCAACCCAAGATGCCATACTTACCGAGCTTGAAGATTGGGCGAACTTTGGTGTAGAAGGTCATTTTCATGCACGCAATCCTTGGTACTCTTACCATGAAATTTTAAGCGACAGTGCTTCCAAAATTGTTGGGGCCTTGCCTTCAGAAGTGGTCATGATGAATCAGCTTACTGTTAATTTGCATTTGTTAATGATTTCTTTTTATCGTCCTACAACTGCACGATATAAAATCATTTGCGAAGCAAAAGCATTCCCTAGCGATCAATACGCATTAGAGAGCCAGATTTCCCTGCACGGTTTTAATCCGGCCGATGCCATCATTGAAATACATCCACGTGATGGAGAATACTGCATCAGACATGAAGACATTTACGAAGCAATAGCATTGCATCAAAATGAGCTAGCACTTGTAATGATTGGTGGTGTGAACTACTATACAGGACAGGTATTTGATATGAAAACAATTACTCAAAAAGCGCATCAAGCAGGAGCATATGCAGGTTTTGATTTGGCTCATGCAGCAGGCAATATTGAGCTGCATTTGCACGATTGGGAAGTTGATTTTGCTTGCTGGTGCTCCTACAAGTATCTGAACTCAGGTCCGGGAAGCGTGGCTGGTGCTTTCGTTCACTCCACACATCATCAAAAAAATTTACCGCGCTTGGCAGGATGGTGGGGGCACGACAAACAAACGCGCTTTAAAATGGAAAAAGGTTTTTCGCCTATTCCAACTGCCGAGGGCTGGCAACTCAGTAATGCGCCTATATTTTCGATGGCGGCCCACAAGGCCTCTTTGCAGCTGTTTGACCAAGCCGGAATGAAACAGTTGATTGCTAAAAGTAAATTACTAAAAGCATATACTGAGTTTATCATACAAGCCGTTAACGCGCAACTTGGTCCTGTTAAAGGCACCTTGCAAATGATTACACCCTTGACTGACGATGCCGGTGATTACTTTGGAAGCGGATGTCAAGTAAGTATTGTTGCTCACGGTTACGGTAAAAAACTATTTGAAGATTTACTGGCACACGCTGTAATTGCCGATTGGCGTGAACCAAACGTAATTCGCATTGCTCCCGTACCTTTGTACAATTCGTTTAAAGACATTTATGAATTTGGACAAATACTACTGCATATTATGAAATAGTATTACACCCCTGATGAATAAAACCACGCTTCGTACCTGTTTTATCCTATTATTTTGGTTGCCTGCCATCTCCTCAATGGGGCAAACATGGAGTATTGGTATTTATCTTAACGGTATCAATTTTCACCTTAAAAAACCACTTAACCCCAATTTATTTCATCGCACTTTGAGCCAAGACAAACGCTTGGTATACAACCTGGCAGGTGGTATACGTGTTTCTTATTACCTCAACAATTATTTGGGCATTACAATTACTCAGGTGCTTGCACCTCGCGACTGTGGCAATCGTTTTTTTGGCATGACTCACGCAGGTGTTTTTCTATCAACCCGTTACTTCAATGATAGCCCGCATGAAGGACTATTGATTGGAGGACCTATCTTGTTTTACAGAAAAAATTGGAATGATTTACCCGGCTACACGGATGATCAAATGATGAAACAATCAAAAAATAAACAATGGCAGTATAAGTTTGTATGGCATGGAGGTTTTTTGGAATATCGCTATCATTACACTCCTTATCAAGCAGCGGGGATACACCTAATGCCTGGCATACCCGAATTATTAAGTTTTTCGGCACATCATACAAGTTTTATTAAATAAAATTAAGGTACTTTCGTTATAACTGCTCAATTTAAAATATGTCAAAACACATTCTCTTTGTCAGCAGTTGGTATCCTTCAAAGGGAAAAAAGAGTCACGGTATTTTTTTTAAGCGACACGCAGAGGCAGCAGCACTGCTTCATCAAATTTCATCTATACACGTGTGCTCCGGTTCGGCCTATCAAATTGAGGTGCATGAGGAGCAGCGTGTATACAGCATTATTGGAACTTACAAGAAAGTGCAACATCAGATTCCTATATTGTCTAACATCCAAAAATTGTTACGCTCCTTGCATTGTTTTAAGCAGTGTTACCGCACTTTAATTGAGCAACAAGGAGTGCCTAACTTAGTGCTTCTTAATGTAATTTTTCCTGCTGGTATTTTTGTGTTGTGGCTGCATTATGCAAAAAAAATACCCTTTATTATTCAAGAACAGTGGTCGGGCTACTACCCCGAAGATGGCAATTACAGAGGTTTTCTGACAAAAATAATTACATCAATCTGCGTTAAATTATCTCGCTTGGTCATTGTTGTTTCCAATAAACTTGAACAAAGTATGAAGCAACATGGCTTGCATAATCAATACAAGCGAATTGGGAATGTTGTTGACACCGAATTATTTGTTCCAATAAATAAGAAAATTGATAGCCCATTCAGATTTGTGCATGTTTCAACCGTTAACGATAAGGAAAAGAACATTACAGGTATCATCAATGCGGCTTACAAATTATCAAAAGAGAACGTTGATTTTATCATTGATATCATTGGTGATGGGCCCGAAAGAGAGCAGTTTGAACAAAAATCAGCATTACTCGGATTAAATGGAAAAATTATTCATTTTCATGGCTATCAGGAGCCGGCCGCAGTTGCCTCATTTTTAGGTAGGTCGGATTGTTTTATTTTAAATAGCAATTACGAGGGACTTCCCTGTGTGTTGCTTGAAGCCATGTCGTGCGGAATACCTGTTATAAGTACACGGGTTGGTGCTGTTCCCGAAATGATGACAGACAAGCAGGGCATCATGATCGCAGTTAATGATGAGCAAGCACTTGCCTATGCCATGAAGCAAATGATGCAAAATTATCATCATTACCATTCGCAAGAAATTCGCCAGCATATAGTTGACCACTACTCCTACCCTGCCATTTCAAGAGTTTTTGATCGGCTATTTGATGAAGCCCTTTAACATGAGCAAGAAAATTAGTTTCGGAATTTTATGTAACAGTTACCTGTTTGAGCAGTGGGAGGCAAACTGTATTGAAGCATTGCTGCAGCATCCTCAAATTGAATTAAAGCTGTTGGTAATGAATGCCGGCAACGAACAAAAAAAACTATCGCTATGGCAGAAGGTAAAAGAGTATCCATACAAGCATTTTTTATACCGCGCCTATAAAAGATATTTCCTGAAGGCCACATCTTATCGAATAGTATCGCTCGAAAAAGAATTGAAAAAAATACCTGTTATCAATTGCCTTGTCATTCAAAAAGGAAAACACAGCACGTATTTTAAATCAGAGGATACGGCATTGGTTCAATCCTACCAATTGGATTTTTTGTTGAGGTTTGGATTCAACATCATTAAAGGCGATATACTCAAGAGCAGCAAGTACGGGGTTTGGTCTTTTCATCATGCCGACAGTGATGATATCAGAGGAGGGCCCACCGGATTTTGGGAAATTTATCTTAAAAAAAACACCTCCGCAGTAGTTTTGCAGCAGCTGAGCGAACAGTTGGATCAGGGAAAAATTTTACGCAAAGGGTATGTAAAAACAATTGATCACAGCTTCGCGCAACAAATTGATCAACTCATGGGAATGTCGGCCGGGTGGCCTTTACAAGTGTGTATCGATTTAATGAACGGAATAGAAATTAATCACACTGCCTCCAATTCAGTTGCTGTGGGGAAACTGTATAAGTATCCTCTAAACCGGCAATTTATAAACTTCTTATTGCGCCTATTCATTAACAAATTTCGCTTTCATTACAGGCAGTTGTTCCTTGCAGAAACATGGCAAATTGCAATGCTCAATATGTCCCTTGAAGATGTGCTTTCGGGCAAAAATTTATCCGCCAAAATACTGGGAAATCAAACTCGCGAATACTACAGTGCTGACCCTTTTTTAACAAAAAATGAAGGCAGTGATGAGCTCATCTTCGAATATTATTCTTATCGCGAACAGAAAGGTAAGATTGGGATTAAACATTTACAAACTGAAGAAATAAAGTTCATTGATTTTGGCGATCAAATACACCGCTCCTACCCTTTTATCATTATACATAATGGCTCCTGTTATTGTTTACCCGAGCAGGCCGATGCAGGAAAAGTGACACTCTATCAATTAGATAAAAGCGGTGATATTGTCAATCGGTATGATTTGATAACAGCTTTTGCAGCGCGCGATTCTACATTAGTATTACATGATAACAAGTGGTGGTTGTTTTGCACTGCAGCCGGTGATTTAGAAAATGCATCCTTGCACATTTTTCATAGCAAGCATTTGCATGGTCCATATCATGCTCACAGCAACAATCCTGTAAAAATTGATGTGCGCAACGCACGACCGGCAGGCAACTTTTTTGTAAAAGACGGAAACCTTTACCGAACAGCTCAAAATAGTGCCTTACACTATGGGCACAAAGTGTGTATCAACCAAGTAACTTGCCTCAACGAAATAAGTTTTAAAGAAGAATTGGTCACATCCATCGATGCAGTTTCATTCGGGAATTTTATTGGCGTTCATCACATTTATACAGCAGAAGGACAAGTGTTGATAGATTTGAAGCAACACCAATTCAGTTGGTATAATTTTTTACATCAATTGAAAAGAAAATTACGCAGGCTTGTTTAATATCTTCCTAAGATTTTATTCTCGCTTCAATAGATGTAGTTGAAAAACCCTCTACAAAAGGTATGCTCAGCACCTTACCTCCATAACTTTGTACCAGCGGAGCTCCAACAATTTGTTCGGGTTTCCAGTCGCCACCCTTCACCAAAAAATCAGGGCGAATTATTTCAATAAGTTCCAAGGGAGTATCTTCATCAAAAATAATAACATTGCTTACCACGTGCATCGAAGCCATAATTAAGCTCCTACTTTGTTGGTCTTGAATGGGGCGGTGAGGCCCTTTGAGTTTACTTACCGACTGATCACTGTTTATGCCTACAATAAGTTTATGACCTAAAGATGCAGCTTGCGCCAAATAGGTAACATGACCACGATGCAGAATATCAAAACAGCCATTTGTGAAAATGATTGTTTGATTCTTTAGGCGATAGCCGGCAATTATTTTAGCTAGATGTTGCTTTTCGCAGATCTTACTATTGATGATTTGAAGATAGTCCATTTTTTTTATTAAAGTATGGTAAAATGACAAATGCAAGCAATCCACCTGCAATAATAGTTAGCGTTTGGCTGCTCCAAATAATCCACCCTAGTGCATATCCTACATTAGCGCTAATACCATAGAGAATGAGTGTATTTTGAACGATAATTTGATAGGCCCCTATCCCACCTTGCACCAAGATGAAGGCAAAGGTTCCAAAAAACAAAATGGCTGCCGCAGCACCCGGGCCCAATGCGCTGGTTTCTGGCAAAGCGCTGAACCCTGCAAGAATACCTGCAAAGTATAATACCCAAATCAATACCGAGTGAAAGACAAAAAGATAAGGACTTTTAAGCTTTGTTATTGTTTTGAGCCCTACCGAAAAACCTTTGAGTACCCCTGTTATTTTGAGTGCAATTTTACTTTTAGTAATTTGCTTGCGAAATATAATGATTGCTATAAAAAGTGTTACTATACTAATGAGCAAAAGCGTACCAATAGAAAAGCTATCTTGGGTTTGATCGCCTGCATTCAAGGCATTGTAAGCTTCTATAATTTTTGAGGCAATTACATCAAACTGCCACACCACGGTAATAGCCGATACAATCATTAACAGCAGCACATCAACTATGCGCTCCACCACAACGGTTCCTAAAACACTGTCAACGGGGAGGTTCTCGTATTTCTTTAATATTCCGCAACGACTCACTTCACCGAGGCGAGGAACGGCAAGGTTAGCCAAATAACCTACAAGTACAGCCATTACAGTATTTAAAAAGCCCGGTTTATGACCCAGGGGTTCAATCATTATTTGCCAGCGAATAGCACGGCTTACGTGACTTAATAAGCCAATCAAAATCACAAGTGCAATAGACCCGGCATTTGCTTGAGAAAACGATTGCATGATTTCGATACGATCTTTTTCAGTTAGATTTTTGACAACGAGCCAAATCAAAAAAACTCCGATGCATAAGAAAAATGCAGTCCTTAAAATATCTACTGCTATTTTGCGACTTTTAACCATAGATAAGCATGTTGTCGATTAATCTTACTTTACCAATTCTTACAGCCACAAACATCATCACAGCACTATTGGAATGGTTATGCTTGAGTGGTGCTAAATCATCGGCATAGGCAAACTGTATATATTCGAGATTGATGAGCGGATAATGCTTGAAGTTATTTTGAGCTAATTGCATCAGTTGCTCCGTATTATACACGTCCTTATTTTCTTTTACAAGGCATAATGTTGCATATATACCGGCAGCTTGTTTTCTTTCCTCAGCTGTAAGCAGCATGTTTCTTGAACTCATAGCAAGCCCGTCATTTTCTCTGACTATTTTACCAGGAACAATTGTGATTGGCAATTGAAGCAATTTAACTAATTGTTTGATCACGCATAACTGCTGAAAATCTTTTTCACCAAAAAAAGCAAACTGAGGTTTAACAATACCGAATAGGCGCTCCACCACATTGGCCATACCGTTGAAATGGCCCGGGCGGTGTTCGCCCTCCATTACCTTTTCGATGGCACCAAAATCATACTGCTGCATTTCGGTATTGGGAGGATAAATCTCACTCACCTCGGGAATAAAGACAACATCGCAGCCGGCTGCCTCGAGCAATTGCAGGTCTTTTTCTATAGTTCGCGGGTAATTGATTAGGTCATTTTTATCATTGAACTGGGCCGGATTAACGAAGATACTGCACACAGTAGTTAGGCCCTGTGCAACCGACATGCTGATTAAAGAGATATGTCCGGGATGTAGGGCCCCCATTGTGGGCACGAAGCCAACATTTTTATTGTTGCTCAAGTATGCAGTTAGGGCAGCCTTTTCCTTAAAAACCTTCAAAATAATTCATTTATAGTTTAAACTGGGAAATCGGATTGAAAACGTTTACATTAGTGGGCATTTCATCGGTTTTTCAATCGTAAAATTGATGTGTTTTAAATAAATTTATTCGGGCAAAGCTAATATATTACTTTATTATCAGGATTTTTTTTATTATTTTTGTATTCGTTTTTAAAATTAAAGCATAAAATAATGAAAAATCCATGCTCACATATCCAATTCTAAGAATTTGGGCAAAGGTTTTCAATATCCATAATTTAAATCTCACAAAAACACATGAAAAAACCTAAAGTACTTTTTGTTTCTCAGGAAATTTTCCCTTATTTAGAAGAAAGCCCCATGTCCAATGTAGGCAGGTATTTGCCTCAAGGTATACAAGAAAGGGGTAAAGAAATACGTACTTTTATGCCACGTTTTGGTTTGATTAACGAGCGCAGAAACCAACTTCATGAAGTAATCAGGTTATCGGGTATGAATATCATTATTGATGATACCGATCATCCTTTAATTATTAAAGTTGCCTCCATTCAATCTGCTAGGATGCAGGTGTACTTTATTGACAATGAGGAATATTTTCAACGCAAGCATATGTTTACCGATGCCAACGACAATCACTTTGAGGACAATGATGAGCGCAGCTTGTTTTTCTGCAAAGGAGTAATTGAAACGGTAAAAAAATTAGGTTGGTCTCCGGATATCATACACTGCCATGGTTGGATGACCAATGCGATGCCTGTATTGATTAAAAAAACATATGCAGAAGATCCACTTTTTGCCGAAACCAAAGTAATTTATTCCGTGTATGATGATGCCTTTGAAAAGCCATTGAATAAGAAGTTTATCACTAAGGTTTCAAATGAAGGTATTTCAGAAGGGGAACTCAAAAGACTGAAGGACCCAACTTATGTGAACATTACGAAGCACGCCATCGATTTCTCTGATGCCGTAATCAAATCTTCGGAAAGTATTCATGCCGAGGTTGACAAGCATCTAAAAACTCTTGACATTCCGGTGTTGGATTATCAACCGCTTGAGACCTATATTGATGCTTATTCAAACTTCTATGATGAGGTTTTGATCAATGAGTCGGTTATGGCAGATTAATCATTTCATGAATGTAAACAATCAGAAGCGTCACACATTGCATCATATTACTCGGCCTAAATTTCTAGTTCACCTCTTATCGCTGTTCATTATATTTTGTGTTTATTCTTGCAAAGAGAGTGATACCTTAGGTGGCAATCTTTTGCCTGATAGTGATCAGTCTCCATTCAAGGGAACATCTAAGTTTAACATCACCGCATTCACGGTGAAAGAGGATTCTATTAAGTCTGACGACTTGACTTACAGCTTACTAGGCAGTTATGTTGATCCTGTTTTTGGAAAGTCTAGCTCCTCATTTATTACACAATTTATATCGGGCTCCAATCAACTCGATTTTGGTGTCAACCCTATTGCCGACTCTATTATTTTAAGTATAGCCTATCATAGCTATTATGGTAAGGTAAACAAATTGAACGGACTGCAAAAAATAAAGATTTACAGCGTAAGCAATTCAATATATAGGGATAGCAGTTATTATTCCTCTGAAAATCCAATCAAATATGCCATAGAGTCGGATTTAATAAGCGAGCATATTATTTTACCTGACCCAAGCGGAAAATATCAGAGCGGAACACCTGTACAAAAATTCAGGTTGCCGGTAAGCTTCGCACAAAATATATTGAACAATCAATCGACAATTAATAGCAGTGGTTTTACCAGTTTTTTCAAAGGTTTCTATTTTAAGCCATCCAACGAATTTCAAACTACTGGGAATGGCGCTATTTTATCGTTTAATTTGCTCAGTGCTGAAGCCCCTGCTAAATTCACCATTTACTTCCACAATGACTCGGATCCACTCCCACAGCAAATTAGTTTCAATGTGACATCCGATTGTGCTAGAATCAATTTTTTTAAGCATGAAAGAAATGGAATTCCTGCCATTAACAATCAGCTTAATGATACCACTCAGGGTAAGACACAGCTATTTATACAAAACATGGCTAGTCTTTCCTCAAAAATATGGTTCACCAATATCGAAAGTTGGAAAGATTCCATGCCCATCGTAATCAGCAAAGCCGAACTTATTTTACCTATCGAAACTTCGCTCATTGGTGACTATGACGTTCAGTCAAAACTGCTGCTCGTAGAAAAGGATTCAACCGGAAATTACGCAGGAATTCCAGACTTTAATATAGGCGAGGGTTACTTCAGCGGTGATTACAATCCGGCCAATAACACTTATAGTTTCAATCTTGCTGTTTATTTGCAAGACTTGATATCAGGAAAAAGAACACAAAAAGGGCTCTATTTAGTACCCACTGCCTCAGCAGTTGGAGCCAACAGAGTGGTACTTAAAGGAAGTAATTTTATAAAATTAAACGTTACATATTCTAAAATTCGATAATCATGTGCGGAATAGTTGCATACATTGGAACAAGGGAGGCCTATCCTGTTATTATTAAAGGGCTAAAGAGACTTGAATACCGTGGTTATGATAGTGCCGGCATTGCCCTTATGGACACGGATATCAATGTCTATAAATGCAAAGGCAAGGTTTCTGACCTAGAAGAGTTTATTGGGAACAAAAATATCAAAGGTACTATTGGAATTGGCCATACACGCTGGGCTACACACGGTGTTCCTAACGATGTAAATGCGCATCCGCACAAAAGCCAGTCGGGCAATTTGGTGCTCATTCACAATGGAATCATCGAAAACTACGCTACTCTTAAAAAGGAGTTGATCAGACTTGGCTATCAATTTGAGAGCGATACGGATACAGAGGTATTGGTATATCTGATAGATCACATTCAACAAAAAGAAAATTTAGATTTAGTGGAGGCTGTGCGACTTGCCTTGAATGAGGTGGCCGGAGCTTATGCCATAGTGGTAATGGAAAAACAACATCCTGATATTTTGGTAGCTGCCAAAAAAGGAAGTCCCATGGTAATTGGTATTGGCAAAGATGAATATTTTGTTGCATCTGATGCATCACCCATCATCGAGTACACTAAAAATGTTGTGTATTTAGAGGAAGAGGAGATTGCGGTATTAGAGCGCAATAAAGAACTCAAAATCATTACTACAAAAAACAAAAAAATTACGCCATACATTCAAGAGCTTGAACTTAACTTAGAGGCAATTGAAAAAGGCGGTTTTGAACATTTTATGCTCAAGGAAATTTTTGAGCAACCACGCTCCATTTTAGATAGTATGCGTGGTCGAATCAATACCGAAAAAGGTACCATTCAGTTAGGCGGTATTCAAGAGTATCTTGAGAAAATCAAAAATGCCGAAAGAATAATAATCATAGGTTGTGGAACAAGCTGGCATGCCGGATTGGTGGCCGAATATTTAATTGAAGATTTGGCGCGTATTCCTGTTGAGGTGGAGTATGCTTCAGAGTTCCGTTACCGCAACCCTATCATCAGCGAAAAAGATGTGGTAGTAGCTATCTCTCAATCGGGTGAAACTGCTGATACTCTTGCTGCTATAGAGCTTGCTAAATCAAAAGGTGCTACAATTTTTGGGGTTTGTAACGTAGCGGGTTCAAGCATTGCACGTGCCTCACATGCAGGTGCGTACACACATGCAGGGCCCGAAATAGGTGTGGCAAGTACCAAAGCTTTCACTGCACAAGTTACCGTACTTACACTTATGGCATTGAGTTTGGCACAACATAAAGGAACAATTACCAAATCAAGATTCCATCAGGTGTTAAATGAGTTGGCCCTTGTCCCCGATTTAGTGGAAAAGGTATTGCAAAACAACGATCAAATTGAGTATATCTCCAAGATATTTAAAGATGCGCGCAACTTCTTATATTTAGGTCGTGGCTACAGTTTTCCGGTTGCATTGGAAGGAGCATTGAAATTGAAAGAGATTTCATACATACATGCTGAAGGATATCCTGCGGCAGAAATGAAACATGGTCCAATTGCCCTTATAGATGAAGAAATGCCTGTGGTAGTTATTGCTACAAAAGGCGGCAATTATGAGAAGGTAGTAAGCAACATTCAAGAAGTGAAAGCCCGAAAAGGAACTATTATAGCCGTGGTAACCGAAGGCGATAAGCATGTAAAAGAGATGGCAGATTATGTGATAGAAGTACCCGAGGTTGATGATTGTTTAATCCCACTTATCTCTGTTATTCCATTGCAATTACTGAGTTACCATATTGCGGTTATGCGTGGGTGTAATGTTGATCAGCCAAGGAATTTAGCAAAGAGCGTAACAGTTGAATAGCACTGTTTAAATACTCTCCTTTAGTGAATCCCATGCGCAAAATTGCTATCATCAACGGACCTAACCTAAATCTTACGGGTCAAAGAGAACCAGAGATTTATGGTACTGAAACGTTTGAAGATTTGATGAATGACTTGCGTAATACCCATCCTGATGTAACATTACATTATTTTAGCAGTAATGTTGAAGGAGAGTTGATCAATGCCCTACACCAACATGGATTTGATAGCGATGGCATCATCTTAAATGCAGGCGGTTATACGCACACCTCGGTTGCCATAGCCGATGCCATTAAAGCCATCAAGTGCCCGGTTATTGAGGTGCACATGAGCAATATTTTAAGTAGGGAATCTTTCAGACACCAATCGCTTACAGGCGCCTATTGTTTAGGTACCATTATGGGATTGGGAATGCAAGGATACCGCCTAGCTGTTGCTTACCTGATGATGAAGAAATAACTTTCTTAGCTGATCTTGCTCAGCATCATTTGCTCTACCTCTAAACTATCCCACTTATTGGTGATATGAGGAAGTTGCATGACCTCGTCCATAATTTTATCTTGAAATTTTCCTTTGCTGAGCGCTTCAGAATATCTGATATGAGGACTAAAAGTAACCATGCTGTACGCAGGAATCCATTTCTCGGGGTACTTTTCATTGAAGCGAGCTTCTATTTTCTTTCTCAATAAAAACATGGGATCGGCAACTAAATCGCGCATTTCAATAAAATTACCAATAGCTAAATCTGCAATGGCATCACCATCAGGTTTTCGCAAGTACTGGTACTCACTCAATATTTTTTTCCAATCGGTGTCGTATTTATCCATGAGGGAGTTGAGCACCGAGCAATCTTCAAATCCACAATTCATACCTTGTCCAAAGAAAGGCACGATAGCATGTGCAGCATCACCAATCAACGCAAGTTTATCATCAACAGTCCATGGGAAGCATTTTATAGTAACTAATGATGAGGTAGGATTATTAAAAAAGTCGTCTAGTAAAGTAGGCATCAAAGGTACTGCATCGCTGAATTCGGCCTCAAAGAACGCCTTAACTTGTTCTCTTGTTTGCAATGCTGCGAATGACTTTTCGCCCTCAAACGGGAAAAATAGTGTGCAAGTAAAACTGCCATCTTTATTAGGCAAAGCAATCATCATATACTTTCCACGAGGCCAAATGTGCAATGCATTTTTCTCCATTAAAAAAGCACCATCGGCACCGGCCGGAATGGTCAATTCTTTATAGCCACAATCAATATAAAATTGGTGATAGTCAAAACGGTCGATGTTGGTTTGCTGCGTAAGGCGGGCTGCAGAGAATGCACCATCGCTGCCAAAAATTAAATCAGCATGTACCGTATGTTCTTTGCCTGCATGATCGATAAAGCGAGCAATATTATTTTTTAAATCAACACCTGAACAACGCATTTCAAAATGAAGTTTTACTTGTTCATGTTTCTCGGCCAAATCCATTAATGTGCAATTGATTCCTGCTCTTGATACTGAGTAGATGGCCTGGCCTTCTTTACCATATGGTTGATAAGCTGTGCTTCCGTCAATAGCATGTAAAAAGCGGCCATACATTGGAATGGCAATTTCCTTGATATCATCGGCAATACCAATTTCGGTGAGTGCTTTCCAACCTCTATCGCTGAGTGCTAAATTTATAGAACGACCTGCGTAACCGGTGCTTTTTCGCATATCATTTCTGCGTTCGTATACATTAACACGGTATCCTTTTTTAGCGAGATAAATCGATAGCAGCGACCCAACGAGTCCTGCTCCTACGAGTGTGATATCTTTTTTTTCTTGAGTCATTTTTTGATCTGTTTAACACCAAAAGTAAGCTTTTTGTTTTGATTAATTTTTTTAGTTGATACCGATTACACTTTCAATATAGTCCAATAAATTGACCTGTAACCGCTACTCTATTGGCATTATACCAGAAAATCATGGACTAAATTGTAATAATTAAACGGATAACTTCTACTGATTAATTTTAGTTCACCTGTGACTATTTCACAAATATCTGCGGGCGCGTCCGAGAAGTGAGCGACATGGGCACCGATACACGGTTATCGATGTACAAGCGATCGAGACTTTGAAAATACCTCAAACAATCGGGCAAGGGCCCTATTACTCCGCAGTATGAAAGATCAAGCAGTTGCAAGTTTTCTAGTTTACAAATGCCCATGGGGAAGTTGTTGAATTGATTTCGGCTCACGCTAAGCACTCTGATACTTGTGCAGTTGCCAATTTCTTTTGGTAAATCGCTCAGCAAATTTCTTTCAAGAGTCAATTGTTTTAGGTGGGGTAAATCACCAATAGTTTTGGGCAATGCTGTGATTTGATTATACTCGAGATATAATCTAACAAGACTGTAGCACCCATCAATACTGTATGGGATTGAGTCAAGCACATTACTTTTTACCGATAATTCCTTTAGTTTTGACAGTCGACCAATAGAGGCAGGCAAGTTTTTAAGCCGATTGGTGCTGAGTACCAATCGTTCGAGTTGCTCCAACTCTCCGATACTTTCTGGTAGTTCTGTTAGTTTGTTACGAAACAAAATAAGCTCCTTTAATTTTTTAAGG
>JALRAS010000034.1:0-6723 GCA_023262495.1 Bacteroidia bacterium
CGTGCCAAAGTGGACCTTGCGGTCTTACTGGTCATTTGCCCCGATCTAACCAAGGCCGAATAATTGAAAATTCTTCTGTCTATTTTAAATTTCTCGCGGAGGATTTTTGTCATTAAACTTTGATACAAATCATCGAAATAGTGAGCGCCCGGATTTTTCCAATCTAACTCCTTTTCGAGTAAACTGTCAACATCCTCACGCACATAATTTTGATAGTATAAAACAGGGAATGTTTTTATTCTTTTGTAAACGGTATAGTAAAGCATTTCCTTGATATCCAAATTAAATCCCGGATCATCAGGAGTCCACTTTCTTAAAGGCACAGTACCAAATTGTTTGTGTACGTTTTTTAAATATTTACCGTCTAAAAAATTCCAACTTAACGGGGCAATACCCTCGGTTCTGAATGATTGCCCAATAACAATATATTTTAAATTATATTTGTTGGCAGCACCGTACAATGCTGTTGCAATGCCAATATCGGTGCCTTCTTCCATATCTGGTGTTGAAGCTTTTAAAAAGGCAATTTTTAAATCTTTCGATTCTCTCCAATCGGAGGTAATGGTGATGAGATCAACGCCTAATTTTTTGGTGGCCTTTCTCATATTATCTCCGGCAATAGGGTTACCAAAGCCATCGTTAAAATGCACAGCAAGCGGACGCAATTTAAATTTAGTGACCAAGTTATGGAGGGTATACATACTGTCTCTACCTCCCGAAACACCCAAAACACAATCATACCTTTTATCTTTACCGTCTGCTTTAATCTGAGCAACAATCTTATTTAGCTTTTGCTCTCCTTTACTGTTTAGCGGATAAATTTTTTCTAATTCATCGTGTAACTCGCAGAAGCTGCAAATCCCGTCCTTGTTAAATTTGATATTCTCGATACTGGTATCACAAATACATCTGTTGCAAATTTGATATGACATGGTCGGTTTTAAGTTATGTATTATATTCGAATGAAAATCCTTTTGTTAATAGCATTTTACCAATCTGAGTGCCTTTTTGAGATCGATTTATCAAGTTGATGTTAATGGTAATTAATTCACTTGCAAATTCATTAAAGTCTCCCTGTGCAACAATTCCTTTGGGGTCAACTGCAAGCGAACAACCAACCATCTTTTTGCCTTCATAGGGGCCACCTACAATGTAGCCAACGCTTGTGGTGCCTACAACCGAAATTTGATAAGTTTTAGCAAGTATGTTGTAAGGCTTCACCCATTTTTCATTGTATGGATTGTTGATTTCTTCATTCACGGAATAGTCTACAGTCCATGAAGAAGGCGATAGTATTAACTGCGCTCCCATGCGGGCTAGAGCATGTCCGGTAGTGATACCATCCAAATAATTATCGGCACAAATGTTTACTCCAATTAATCCGAATTCAGTTTTAATTACCTCGAGCTTTTGGCCAACCTCATAGAAGGGAAATTCAACCTCAAGCAAATTTATCTTTGAATATTTCAGCATAATTTCACCTTGGGGGTTAATGAATATGGCTGAATTATAATTCTTGTTGTCCAACCTTTCGGTTAAACCGGCACAAATATATATCGATTGTTCTTTAGCCCAGTTGCACAATAAATTACTGTATTTACCGGGTATCGGTTCCGACTCATGCAAGGCACTCGGATGTGTCCATCCAAAGTCCATTGTTTCGGGCAAAAGTATAATATGACAACCATTAGTTTTTGCCTCTTTTATAAGCTCATAAGCTCGTTCTAAATTTCTATCGGGCTCGCCACCTTCTACAAGCAGCTGACCTAATCCAATTTTTATGTTACTCATTTTTTATAGAAGAAATAAATACTCAGAAATACAAAAAAACAACCCACTATCTTGTTGAAAGTGATGCCTTCATTCAAAAAAAAGACTCCAAAAATAAATACAAATATTAAGTGAAATCCAACCAGTACAGGATATCCGATTGAAAGATCTATTTTGTTGAGTGCCAAAAACCAAAGTCCCGGTGCCGATACAAAAGCGATGATCCCTAAAATCAATATTGGTGACTTGAAAAAGCTAATCATATAAGAAACCATCGTGCCTATGCTCGAATGATCCATTGCACCAAGTTTGTTGAACTCGTTCTTTACAATAAAAGCAGCAATAGAGTCGAGTAGGGCCGACATAATAATGAGCACCAAAGGGCTTAAAAGCTTATTCATTACTTTCTTTTTCTATAAAGTATAAAGGTCTGTTTCTACTTTCATCAAGATTGCGCAACACATAGTCAGCTACAATACCCAACATGAGCATTTGTATGCCGCTTACAATTAATATAGTGATGGCATTTTCGGCCCAACCGGGACTTGTTTTACCAAGCAAGGCACAAATAAATAAAATGATTGAATAAATGATGCCCACACCGGCTGATAAATAGCCCAACCACGAAATAAGTTTGATGGGAACCCCGCTGAATGAAAATATCCAGTCTTTCGCTAATTTAACCCTGCTGTTGAAGTTCCACTTGCTATTTCCACTTAGTCTTTCTCTTCTATCGTACTCTACATAAGTTTGATTAAAGCCAATCCATATCAACAGGCCAAACAGTGAAGTATTTTTTTCGTTGCATGAGTTGATTGAATTTAAAACTCTTTTATCCATTAGGTAGTAATCGGCTCTCGAGTAATCAATGTCTTTGTTGTTTTTAGTGAGCAAGCCAAGCACAAAATAAAACCAACGGGCAAATAGTTCGCTACGGAAATCTTCTTCTCTTTTTTTTCTAAGGCCCCATACAATATTACTACCCTCTTTAATTTTAAGCATCATCTCCCCAAGGATGTTACAGTTATCTTGCCCATCGGCAGAAATACAAAGTGTAACATCTCCGGTTGATTGCTGAAGTCCTGCTCTTATTGCAGTATGACTGCCACTTCTTCTGCTCAGGCGAATACACTTTACGTGTGGCTGATTAAGTGCTTTAACTTTGGAAAAAGTACGATCACTAGAGTGGTCATCAACCACAACAATGTTATAACTTGTAATCAAATCGATCTTGCTGATTTTATCAATCAACTCATCAATCACACGAACAATATTTTCTTGTTCATTGTGAGCAGGTATAACTACTTGTAGTTTCATGATGTTAGTGCTCTTGCAGGGTTACCAACTACTTTACTATGATGGGCAACATCCTTGATTACGTTGGTTCCCATACCTATGAGGCAATTAGAACCAACTGTAATGTTATTGATAATGCTGCTGCCACTACCAATGTAGCAATATGAACCAATTTTTGTGTAACCGGCAACAGTACAGTTAGAACCTATCAAGGTATACTTGCCAATTGCAGAGTCATGATGCACAACCGTATTAGGAAGTATGCACACATGATCTTCGATTATGACATTTGCAGTTAATACCACACCACTCATGATGAGCACATTGTTACCAATTTTTGCCAGTGGAGAAATAGATGCCTTGGGATGAATGAGTGTTGTGAAATAATGATCATCTAATTGCAAGCTGTTGATGATTTGATCTCTTACCATAAAACTGCTCGGGCTGCCCGGAACAGCAATAATTCTAAAATCGAAGTATTCTTTAAGAATATCTCTAGAGAATACAGTAAACCCCATATCATGCATACCTTGTTTTTCAGGGGTATCATCAATAAAACCAATAAATTGAAAACGACTGCTATCTATACAATCAAGCGCTTCTAATCCATTGCCGTTGAACGGAAAAATAAATAGCGGTTGTTTCATCAGTATTTGTTTACAACATCGATTACAGTGTTTACCTCTTCATCAGTCAACTCAGCAAACATGGGTAATGAAACACAGTGATAGGCCAAGTATTCAGAATTAGGAAAATCACCTGCTTGATATCCTAAATAAGCATATGCTTTTTGAAGGTGACAAGGTACAGGATAATGAAATGCCGCAGCTATTCCGTTATCTGAAAGATGCTTCACAAAAGCATCCTTGTTTTCAACGGTTACAACAAACAAATGAAAGATAGAATCTGTTTTGGCAGGTTGTTTTTGCATCTTCACTTTAGGGTTATTTATTTCGCTTAGGTAGCGCTTAGCAATAGCCCTTCTACGATTATTCCAACTGTCTAAGTATTTTAATTTTACACTTAATGAGGCACCTTCTAAACCGCCCATGCGCATATTATAACCTATCTCATCATGATAATATCGTACCACAGAACCATGATTTCTCAGGCTTTGCAAATGCTTGGTATATTTTTCGCTATTGGTTGATAAACCTCCGGCTTCACCGCAAGCACCTAAATTTTTTCCCGGATAAAAGCTGAAGCAAGCCATCTCACCAAATCCCCCAACATTAACTCCGTTGTATTTTGCTCCTTGCGCCTGTGCAGCATCCTCAACCAAAAAAAGATTGTGTTTGTCGCAAATTTGTTTGACTGCATCAATATCAAATGGTTGACCATACAAATGAACACCAATCACTGCTTTTGTTTTAGATGTAATAGCTTGCTCTATTTTTGAGGCATCAATCTCCCAGGTATCTGCATCGCAGTCAACAAAAACCGGAGTGGCTCCAACATGAGATACTCCCCAAGCAGTAGCAATAAACGTGTTGGCAGGAATAATCACTTCATCGCCCTGACCTATGCCAAGGGCCATCATTGCCAAATGCAGTGCTGTTGTTCCATTATTTACACCCACAGCATAAGAAGTGTTGCAATAACGGGCAAAGCTTTTTTCAAATTCTTCTACAAACGGACCACCCGAAAAAGCGGTATTTTCATATACTTTTTCAAAAGCTTCAAAAATTTCTTTTTTAATAGACTGATGTTGTCTTTTTAAATCGAGGCAAGGAATCATATGATTATTTTATATACTTTAATACTTTAGCAGGATTTCCGGCCACAACTGCATTGGCAGGAACATCTTTAGTTACTGTGGAACCGGCACCAATAAGAGCGTTTTCACCTATCGTAATGCCGCACAAAATAGTGGCATTGCTGCCTATAGAAGCTCCTTTCTTTACAAAGGTTTCAACCATAGTCCAATCTGCATCAGTTTGTTGACTTCCGTCAGGATTGGTGGCACGAGGAAAAAGGTCGTTGGTAAACATTACCCCATGACCAATGAAACAATTGTCTTCGATATGAACACCTTCGCAAATAAAACTATGGCTCGATATTTTGCAGTTTTTACCAATACTGGCACCTTTCTGAATTTCAACAAAGGCACCTACCTTTGATCCGCTATCGATGCTGCAGCCGTAGGCATTTACAAAGTTGAATATTTTAACACCTTCCCCAAGTTTTACATTGTTCAATGTTTTGCGGGGCTCGTCTATGGTAACTATTTCCATTATAATTGAATTTCTTTTCCGTTTTGTTTGATTGATTTTTGTGCAGCTTCCAGAATTTTTATCACGCTTAAACCCGAGTACATATCAGATAATGGAGCTGTTTGCTTTTGTATGGATTGTACAAAATCCGCTGCCATTCCTCCAAGCGCTTCTTTTGACTCTACCTTGGGTAAATGTACATCACCTGCTCTGTAATCAACCAAAATCTTTTTTCTTTCCTCATCGGTTTTGTGTGAGAAACCGGTATCATACACCCGTATTTTTTCGGTTGGTTCCAAATCGTTGAACAATAACATTTTTTTATCACCGCCAATGAGCAGGGTCCGGAGCTTTACAGGTGAGGTCCATGAGCAATTGAAATGTGCAATAAAATCTGATTCGTAATTTACAGTCAAATAGGCAATGTTTTCAATGCCATTTTTTGTGTGTGATAATCCTGTTGCATTTACACTCACAGGCTTGTCTTTTATCAAATGATTTAAAATTGATATATCATGCGGTGCAAGATCCCAAAGCACATTCACATCAGGTTGAAACAATCCTAAATTGATACGGGTGGAATCAAAATATTGGGTGTTGCCAATATGTCCATCATCAATCAAGGCCTTCATTTTCATCACCGCTCCGGTATATAAAAATGTATGGTCAACCATCAACAATTTTTGCTTTTGAATAGCCAAATTAATCAGCTCTTCGGACTCGGCTACGGTCGATGTCATTGGTTTTTCAATCAACACATGCTTGCCGTTTAACAATGCTTTTTTTGCAAAGTCGAAATGAGTAAAAACAGGTGTAGCGATTACCACTGCGTCAATATCATTTCTTGAGAAAGCATCCTCAACATCTTGAGAAGTATCTATTTGAGGATAATTTTTTCTGACAAGCTGTAAACGCTCTTCTCGGCCATCTATAACAAGCTTTAATTGAGCTCCTTCAGTGGCGGAAAAATTTCGCACTAAATTTGGTCCCCAGTATCCGTAACCTATAATTGCTATACGCATATTTTTAAAAAATATGCGCAAATGTAAAAAAATAATCCGCTTAAAAAAAAAGCACGAATAATTTAAAATCGATGCTCAATGTCAATTTTTAATTGATGAAGTTTCAAAGATTGATAGGTATAAAATGAATCGCATTGGCATTAAACCCCTATTAATCAGCAGAAAATTCGTGTTCAAAGTACAAGTAGCATGATGAGGCTAAGCCAGCATAGCATTTGTTTTCAATTCATTGGACCAATGGATTGAATTACAGCTATTTTAGCGATTCCGCATTTTCTAATCCGGAATTTGGGTTAATTTAAAATTTTACCGAGTTAAAAATCGAGTGAAAATTAAAATAGGTAAAACAAGTTTGGGTTATTGCTTATTTTACTTCGTAAATCAATGCTTGGTAGTAATCTGGCAATAGATTGGTTAATTGA
>JALRAS010000034.1:6733-24993 GCA_023262495.1 Bacteroidia bacterium
CAATCATTGTGTGTAAGTTATTGGCAAGGCCCCGTGAAATTGTAATTTGAGGAAATTTATGAAATAGTAAAAAAAATATTCCCAATATGGGAACTTTTAATTATTTTTGTCAAAACAATTTTAAAGTGCGTGTAATTTCGAAAAAAATATTGCGAGAATTTTGGGAAAAACATGTTGACAGTGAGCAGCAGTTGAAATCATGGTTTCAGGAGGCTTCAGTTGCCGAATGGAAAACACCAAAACAAATAAAAAAAGACTACCCAAGCGCAAGTTTTTTGGCTGATAATAGAGTTGTTTTTAATATTAAAGGAAATACATATCGACTAGTGGTAAGAATAAATTATGATTATAGTATGGCATGGATTCGTTTCATAGGAACACATGCAGAATATGATAAAATTGACTCGACAAAAATTTAATAGCAATGGAAATACGACCAATTAAAACCAAAAAGGACTATCAATTAGCTTTAGCACGACTAGAGTTGATTTTTGACGCAAAGAAAAATAGCAAAGAAGGTGACGAGCTTGAGATATTAAGTATACTCATTGAAAAATATGAGGACGAACATTTTCCAATAGGTTTCCCTGACCCAATTGAAGCAATTAAATTTAGGATGGAACAGCTTGGTTATACTCAGACCGACCTTGCAAAAGTAGTTGGACTCAAAAGTCGTGCGAGTGAAATCTTAAACAAGAAGAGAAAATTGACACTAGAAATGGTAAGACAAATTCATAGCAGTATGAATATACCGACAAATGTTTTGATTCAATCATATACCTAGTGAAGGCCCTGCCAATAACAGCATGCAAGCGATAGCCGCTGTTTCAGTGCTAATTTGGAAGTCGTAATTCTTTTATAGATTTGTAATAGGTTTGCAGTTCAGTGCTTCGGTATCGCGGCCATCGCTAGCCTGCAAATCGTTTGTGGCAGGTGCGCTTCAATATCAAAAATATGATTTTTAAAATTTAATACGTATATTTGTAATATTAAATACACGTATCATGACAACAAAACTAACCCTGACTATTGACGATTCTGTAATTATAGTTGCTAAGAAATACGCAAAAAATAAAGGTAAAAGTTTATCTGATATAGTAGAGAATTATTTAAAAACCTTGACTTCGAGAGAACCTAAGGAAGAGTCAATTTCCCCTCGAATATTAAAATTAATGGGTTCAATTGAGCTACCAGAAAATTTTGAATATAAAAGCGCATTGAAGGATAGCTTGTCAAAAAAATACAAATTATGAAACATATTTTTTTGGACACTAATATAATCATAGACTTTTTGGCAGATAGAAAACCATTTTCACTCGAGGCTGCAAGACTTTTCAATTATTCTTTTAAGAAAAAAGTGACCATATATGTTTCAGCAGTTTCTTACAATAACATTTACTACATTCTAAGACAATCAACAGGTCACTCCAAAACTATGAAAATATTGAACGAACTGCAAGAATGGACAGAAATGCTCGATGTTACTAAAGAGGTAATTTTTAAATCCTTGAAATCAGAGTTTAAAGATTTTGAGGACTCGATTCAATACAACTGTACAAAGCGTGTTACTAAAATTGAATGCATTGTAACACGAGACACAAAGGATTTTAAATTCAGCTCTATACCAACAATGAGTCCAAAGGAAGCACTGACGATGATTGAAAGCACCAGTCACTAACAGCATGCAAGCGATAACCGCTGGTTCAGAGCTAATTTGGAAGTTTAATAAATGTGAAAAAGGTTTGCTGTGAAATGCCACGAAATCGCCACCTTCGCTAGCAAGCAAAACGCTATAAATATCGTATGCTCACAATGTACATTTGCTTTTACGCTTGATGAAGGCCTTTGATCGAAAGGCGTTGAAGCAATAAGATTACTTCTTCACCTCTACCATTTCGTAGCCCTCAATAATATCGTCAATTTCAATATCATTGAATTTCTCGATATTCAAACCACATTCGTAACCGGATAATACTTCACGCACGTCATCTTTAAATCGCTTCAATGAACCAAGTTCTCCGGTGTGAATAACGATACCGTTTCTGATTACCCTGATTTTAGTATTCCGGTTCACCTTACCGTCTAATACCATACAACCTGCAATGCTGCCTACTTTAGAGATTTTATATACTTCACGTACTTGAATGTTGCAAACCACTTTCTCCTCATAGGTTGGTGCCAACATACCCTCCATAGCGCTCTTCAATTCGTTGATGGCATCGTAAATGATGGAGTAAAAACGCATATCTATTTGCTCTTGCTCGGCAAGTTTGCGTGCATTAGCAGATGGCCTTACCTGGAACCCAACGATAATAGCGTTGGAAGCTGATGCCAATAATACATCTGATTCAGTTACCTGTCCAACTGATTTATGGATAACTTTAATTTGAATTTTATCTGTTGATAATTTCAGCAATGAATCCGACAAGGCCTCAATAGATCCATCCACATCCCCTTTAACAATTACATTCAGCTCTTTAAAATCACCAATAGCTAAGCGTCTGCCAATTTCATCAAGGGTAATATGTTTATTTGTTCTGTAACCTTGTTCACGTTGCAATTGCAATCTTTTTGCTGCAATCTCTCTTGCCTCGCGCTCATCATCCATCACTTTAAACTTATCACCTGCTTGTGCAGCACCTGATAGTCCGAGCAATAGGGCAGGAGTGGAGGGGCCTGCTTGTTTAATATTCATCCCGCGTTCGTTGTTCAGCGCCTTAACTCTACCGCTGTAACAACCTGCCAATACAATATCTCCCACTTTAAGTGTACCTTTCTGAACAAGCACGGTAGATATATAACCTCTACCTTTGTCGAGTGATGATTCAATAATGGTTCCTACGGCATTCCTATCCGGATTTGCTTTAAGTTCCAATAAATCGGCCTCGAGGCAAACTTTTTCGAGCAACACATCAATATTGATTCCCTTTTTAGCTGATATCTCTTGGCATTGATATTTTCCACCCCATTCTTCCACCAATATATTCATACCCGCCAATTCTTCTCTGATTTTATCGGGATTAGCACCGGGTTTATCAATTTTATTAATAGCTATAATGATTGGTACACCGGCCGCTTGAGCGTGATTGATTGCTTCTTTTGTTTGTGGCATTACATTATCATCGGCTGCAACCACAATAATAACAATGTCTGTTACCTGAGCACCGCGTGCACGCATGGCTGTAAACGCCTCGTGACCTGGAGTATCGAGGAATGCAATTCTTCTTCCATTATCTAGCGAAACGCTGTATGCTCCAATATGTTGCGTAATACCACCCGCTTCACCAGCAATTACATTAGCTTTACGTATGTAATCTAGGAGCGATGTTTTACCATGATCTACGTGCCCCATTACCGTTACAATCGGTGCTCTTGGCTGTAAATCTTCGGGTTTATCATCTTGATCTTCAGCAGCAACAGTAGCTTCTGCAGAAACAAATTCAACAGAATAACCAAACTCCTCAGCAACAATGTTAATGATCTCTGCACTAAGGCGTTGATTGATGGATACAAACATACCAAGACTCATACAAGTACTGATAATGTTATTTACAGGCACATTCATCATGCTTGCCAATTCATTGGCCGACACAAATTCAGTTACTTTCAAAATCTTCTTTTCTGCCTCTATTGCATCAAGATTTTCTTGATATTGTTGGCTTACCGATTCTCTTTTTTGTCTTCTGTATTTTGATGCAGCAGATTTGCCTGCACCACTTAATCGCGCAAGCGTTTCCTTAACCTGATTGTCTATTTCTTCCTGAGTAAGTTCGGCCTTTACAACTTGTTGTTTTCTATGATCGCCTTGTCCTGGTCGTCTATCTCTTCCAAATGCTGGCTTACCTTGCTGTCCTTGTCCATCAGTACTTGGTTTCTTGATGTCGTTAGCGGCAAATTCAGTGGTATTTACCGCACCTTTGGTGATGCGTTTTCTTTTCTTTTTCGAGTTTTTATCGAAACCACTGCTTGAGGCAACAGGTTTCTTTTTATCATCCTTGATAGGCAGTTCAATCTTACCTAGAATAGTAGGCCCGTCTAATTTACCATATTGAGTGACGTGGAACTTGTCTGCTTCCTCTGTTTTACTTTCTTCAGGGGCAGCAGTAACTTCAGTTAGTGTTTCAATTACATCAATTTTTTCTGTGGAAGGAGCCGGCTCAACTATTTCTTCTGCAACAACTTTGGCTTTCTTGCCTTTTACGTTAGTTTTTTCTTCGATTGCTTTTGCTTCCGCTTCCGCTTCTTTTTTGGCTTTTGCCTCAGCTTTCTTGTCGGCTGCCGACTTCTTTTCAGGTTTTGTTTTCTGGTTGAGTGCACTCAAATCAACTTTCCCTATAACTTTAGGGTTGTTGATTCCATCGGCTTTTGCCTTTATCACATCATTATCAATTGGATCCTCATGCTTTTGCTCAACTTGCTCAACCGACTTCTCCACTTGTGGCGGTGCAGTTGGTGTATCTTCTTTCTTGTCTCTTAATGGTGCAGAAAGCGTGGTGTTCTTGATTAAAATCTCCGGTTGCTCTTTAATTTCGGGCTTAGGTGATTCAATTTGCTTCTCCTCAATAACAATGTTTTCTTTTTTCTGCCTGCTGCTTAACGTGATGGCTTTCGATTCTTCTTTTACCGATTTGTCTTTTGCAAATTCCTTCTCAAGAATCAACTTAATATCATTGGATATTTTTGTATTAGGATTGCTGTCAATCTTAATCCCTTTTTTCGCGGCTTCCTCAACGAGGGTGCTGAGACCTACGTTGAGGTCCTTGGCTAGCTTACTTAATCTTATTGTATCTTGTGTTTCCGACATGCTTTTATAGATGCTGCTTTTACGATTACTTGGTTGTGTTCAGTGTTTATTTTTCTGTATGGATGACAGATATGAAATAAGATTAGCTTTTGAAGACGTTTGGGATTAAAGGATGAATACTAATTAATATCGGCAAAATACATCAAAGTTTTTGATTATTCAAATTCAGCTTTCAAAATGTTTTTCACATCGTTGATGGTTTCTTCTTCCAAATCAGTTCTTTTAACTAGTTCATCAACGCTTAATTCAAGTACCGATTTAGCGGTATCGCAGCCAATGGCTTTTAACTCGTCAATAATCCATGACTCTATTTCATCTGAAAATTCTTCTAAGTCAACATCCTCTTGATCCACATCAGAATCGCGATATACATCGATGTTGTAGCCGGTTAGTTTGCCGGCAAGCTTGATGTTGTGTCCACCTTTTCCAATGGCTAAAGATACCTGATCTGGCTTTAAAAATACTTCTGCGCGCTTGTTGTCTTCGTCTAATTTAATACTTGTAATTTTTGCTGGACTGAGGGCGCGGCTGATGTATAAGTTGATGTTGTTCGTGTAGTTAATCACATCAATATTTTCATTTTTTAGCTCGCGCACGATGCCATGAATCCTTGACCCTTTCATACCTACACAAGCGCCAACAGGATCTATCCTATCATCATAACTTTCAACTGCCACTTTTGATCTTTCACCCGGCTCGCGAACAATTTTCTTGATGGTTATTAATCCATCAAATACTTCCGGAACTTCTAGCTCAAACAAGCGCTCCAAGAACATAGGCGAAGTACGCGATAGCACAATTAAAGGAGAGTTATTTTTCATTTCTACTCTTGCCACTACTGCTCTAACAGTGTCACCTTTTTTGTAAAAATCAGATGGAATTTGTTCTGTTTTAGGTAAAACAAGCTCATTGCCCTCGTCATCAAGAATTAAAATTTCTCTTTTCCAAATTTGGTAAACTTCACCGGTAATAATTTCTCCAATTCTTTCTTTATATTTTTTGAATATACCTTCTTTTTCAAGCTCCATAATGCGCGAAGCCAAATTTTGGCGGAGTGCCAAAACTGCTCTTCGCCCAAAGTCATTCATATTTACCGGCTCTGTAATTTCTTCACCAATTTCAAAATCAGCATCTACTTTACGAGCTTCAGTTAAGCTAATGTGTTTGTTTTCATCATAGTCAAAACTATCTTCCGCAAACTCATCGTCAACAATTTCTCTATTTCTCCATAATTCCAAATCTCCTTTATCGATATTGATAATGATATCGAAATTCTCATCGGAGCCAAATCGTTTCACAATCATTGCTCTGAAAATATCTTCCAGAATACTCATCATTGTTGGTCTGTCAATGTTTTTGAATTCTTTGAACTCTGAGAAAGAGTCAATTAAGTTAATTTTATTCATTGTATTTATTTAAAGGAAATTATTACTCTTGATTCTTTTATTTGATTGATATTGATTTGTATAGGCAAGTTAGCTTTTGCTTTTTTATCGGGTATGATTTCAATTTGATTTTCCTTAAATGCCGTTAAAGTACCTGTATGTACTTCATTTTCGGTAGTGATCACCTTTACCTTGCGACCAATATTCTTTTCGTACTGCTTCAAAACCTTAAATGGAGCATCGGCACCGGGAGAAGAAACAGACAGCTCAAAATCTTCTGTTTCTCGGTCTAAGTTACCTTCAATGAATCTGCTCAAGTCCACACAATCACTAATATTCAGTCCGCCTATTCTGTCTATGAGGACCATGATCTTATTTCCTGGCTTCACTGAAAGGTCAACAAGGAATACTTGTTCATCTTTCTGCCATTGTTCGAATAGTTTCTTTATTTGAGGTATTGTAATCATATCAATAAAAAAGGGCCTTATCGGGCCCCTCAGTTTCATTTCTATTTTGCGGGTGCAAAGATATAAGATTTTTTATTAAATACACTTACATCGCGCAAAAAAAAGATTTTTTAGTAAATAAATTTAGTTTTTTAATTTATACTTCGTATATTGCACGCTATAAGTATGCAAAAATAGTAGATAAAATATAAAATTTGTTTTATGACACACAATAGAAAACACTCCACCTTAGCCATTCAAAAAGTGATGGCGCTATTGTCATTTTTGCTTTTTGCAAATATATCTTCGTTTGCCCAAAGCGATAGCAGCCAAGCTTCGAATGCCGATACTGCAATCAACAAAACCCAAAAAACAATTTTTCAGGAATCTGCCAAGTATGTTGAAAAGGATACATTAACCGGTATCATCATGATTATTTGCGTGATTGCTGTGGTGATTGTAGCATTGTATCTTAGTTTCAAATCACCTAAGAACTCGGAAAAGCGTAAAAAAATTATGGAAAGACAGCAAAAGCGCGGTCACAATCCAAACTAAAAGGTTGATCTACAACTTTTCGAATTAAAAAATCGAACCCAAAATGCAGGTATTCAGTTTAACTTGAACGCTCTTTTTGGGATTACTTAAATCAGTGTTCTAACTATTTGCAAGCGCAAGTATCAACTGGTTCGATTACATTTTCAAGTACCGCAAAATCTTCGCAAACAGTACAATTCAGTGCTTTTATATTTTTAAAGGCCGGATCAAATGAAATATAATACGTAGGGCACGGCTTATTGTTGGTTTTACTTAAGCTGAAATCAATGCCGGCCTCTTTCCATGCCTTTCTTAAAGAAGCGGTATCAATTTGCATGCATGCGAGCTGACAGCTGGCTTTTGTGGTCAATTTTAAAGGCATTTTAGCCAACTTTTCCCTTATCACACCTTTGGGCATTTTATATATATTCTTGTCTTTCAATACCCAAAAATACATCAATACCGAACCCAATACAACACCAAACAAAAAGAGGCGTAATCTTCTAGAAAAACTCATAAAAATAAATTAAAATGCAGCCATTAATAAGTCAATATCCTTGTACGGAAGTTTGAAGGTTTCACCTAAAAACTGATTGGTAAGGATGCCATTGTATATATAAACTCCGTGTCGCACACCGCTATTGCTGCGCAATAAATTTTCAACTCCACCTTCATCGCCAATATTCACTAAAATAGGTGTAAGCACATTACTGAGCGCGTATGATGCGGTGCGAGATACCCTTGAAGGTATGTTAGGCACGCAATAATGAATTACCCCATGTGTTCTGAAAACCGGATTGGTATGATTGGTTACTCGAGAAGTTTCGAAGCACCCACCCTGATCAATGCTAATGTCAATAACCACCGAGCCATATTTCATTTCGCTTACCATTTCTTCAGTAACCACACAAGGTGTTCTTCCTTTTGGAGCTCTGATAGCGCCTATCACTACATCGGCTGTTTTAAGCGCTTTTGCTAAAACCTTAGGTTGAAGTACCGAGGTAAACACGCGTGTGGCTAAATCACTTTGTAAGCGTCTGAGCCGATAAACTGAATTGTCGAATATTTTTACCATAGCTCCCAAACCAAGTGCGGCACGTGTAGCAAACTCACCAACTGTACCTGCACCCAAAATCACTACCTCGGTAGGTGATGTGCCGGTGATTCCGCCAAACATACTGCCATTTCCATTGTTGATGTTGCTTAAATATTCTGCTGCAATGAGAATAGAAGTATTTCCTGCAATTTCACTCATTGATCGAATGATTGGATAAATACCGTCTTCATCTTTGATGTAGTCATAAGCAATGGCAGTAACCTTTTTGCTCATCAACTGCTTTACATAATTATCGCTTTGAACTGTCATTTGGAGGGCCGAGAATAAAGTTTGCTTGCGCCCCAACATCTCGATTTCTTCCTCCGAAGGAGGAGCAACCTTAAGAATGATATCGGCCTCATACACTTCCTTGGCTGTATACGCAATTTTAGCTCCGGCCTCACTGTAATCTTTATCTTCAAAGTTGGCAGCTTTTCCTGCATTGGTTTCAATCACCACTTGATGCCCATTGCTTACCAACAAGGCTACCGCTTCAGGAACAAGGCATATCCTATTTTCTTGGAAATACGTTTCTTTGGGTACGCCAATATAAAGTGAGCCTTTTTTGCGCGAAACTTCAAGCATTTCTTCCTGTGGCATTAAGCCCCCTTGTTTTTGAAGAGAAACAAGCACTTCCTTTGATGTAATCATTGAGGGATTTATTGTTAAGAAAATAGAGTTTACAAAATTAAGTTATTTTTCTGCTAATTTAAAAATTAAGTGAGCAGATTTGCTATTTCATTTCTAAATGATAGTTTCTAGCAACATTGTTGTAGGTGATGCTAACTTTTAAATAGTTGGCCGGCAACAATTCAATTACCTTATCTGCCCATTCAATCAAACATAAATTTCCTGAGTAAAAATATTCTTCTGCTCCAATGTCAAATGCTTCATCAATGCTGTTGATACGATAAAAATCAAAATGATAAATGGCAGTTTGATTGCTGGATAAATATTCATTTACCAACCCAAATGTGGGGCTGCTGATACGATCCGTTACACCACAATGTTGGCATAGTTGGCCAATAAGTGTTGTTTTGCCGCTGCCTAACTTGCCTTCAAATATAATTATTTTACTAGGTGGAATACAATCAATAATTGCATTCACAACTTTACCTAAATCTTGTTGCGCTATCTGATTGAATGAAATATTCATGCTACAAAGATGCACGCAATTTTTTTAACTCAGCGTGTGCAATCACACAAATAATTAACTTTACCTCGCTTAAAACTCGGGTTTATTATGGCCAAAAGAAGGAAGATATCATTCATTAATCGTCAAAGAAGTAAGAAATCTTTTTTACCTCCCGGAACTGTTGAGGCCAATACATCATTGATTGCTCAAAAAGTTGTCATCACCATTATTCAATATAATGAGTCATTTATTCAGGAAACGGTAATCAATAACCTTAGTGAATTGAAGGATTATACTGCCGGCAATTTGGTTACTTGGATTAATGTTGACGGTATTCATGATGCCTCTGTTATTGAACAAATTGGTAGCATGTATGAAATTCATCCGCTTACGTTAGAGGATGTAACCAATACCGATCAGCGTGCTAAGTTTGAAGATTATGAGAGCTACATTGTTGTCATGATGAAAATGTTGAATTACGACTCGGAGTTGCATAGCGAACAATTGTCAATTGTGTTGAAAAGCAATTTGGTCATTACCTTTCAAGAGAACCAAGGCGTGGATGCATTTTCTCCAATCAGGAAAAGGTTGAAAGAAGCCAAAGGCAGGGTGCGCAGGTTTGGTGCCGATTACCTGTGCTATGCTTTAATTGATGCTGTAGTGGATGCATACTTTAATATTTTAGAAGTTGTTGGAGATAAAATAGAGTTGATTGATGAACAACTGATTGCCGGCCCTCAACCTAATACCATGCAAGTACTGCATACCATGAAACGTGAAATGATATATTTACGAAAGGCGGTATGGCCCATGAGAGATATGATTGGAACCATGGAACGTAGTCAAACTGAGTTGATTAAACCTAGCACCGATTTGTACTTGCGCGATGTGCACGACCATGTTGTGCGCGTGATAGAAACCATAGAAAATTATCGTGATCTCATCAATGGCATCATGGATTTATACCTATCGAGTTTAAGTAACAAGCTCAATGAGGTGATGAAGGTGCTTACCATTATTTCTACACTTTTTATTCCTGTTACGTTTATTGTTGGGGTGTATGGTATGAATTTCGAATATATGCCCGAATTAAAATCACCATACGGGTATGCTGCAACATGGATCATCATGCTGAGCATTATGTTAAGTTTGATCTATTATTTCAGAAGAAAAAAATGGTTGTGACTGATCACCCAACTAATGTTTAACCAATTTAGTTACTACTGCTATTCCGCTGGTATCTGTTGTTTTCAGAAAGTAAATGCCTGTCGATAAAAAAGGTAAAGATAGCTTTCGAATGCTTGATTCGTTTTTTGAATAAACCAAGTGCCCTAAATGATTGGTTATTTCAATGCTAATGATATTGTGGTCAGCAATCAAATTGATGCAATCATCAAATGGATTAGGAAATACATTGATTGATATATCATCATTTTCGCGCAAAGAGGCGGGCTGCTGATGTATTACGCCAATAGCATCGAGATCGAAACCGCCCTGCGGGAATGGAGTAGGGTAGTGATCATTGATGAGTTGATTATACTGATCATAAGTTCCAAACATAGGGTTGATGCTGCCAACCACATCAATAACTTTAATATGTGTAATGGCATTGACATTGAGCCCCGGTATATTATTCAACTCTTCGAGGTCGAAAGGAGTACCGAACATGGCTCGGTATTTACCTGCTAAATTGTTCATGAGAGTGGGGTTGGCATTGTAGTCAAACGGACCAACTTGTATATCTGTTTGTGTATTCGATGTAGCTTTGAATCTAAAAAAGTTGATTCCGTCACTGCTTACTTCAACAAACCCTAATTCTAAAAACTCATCAATAAATCCATTTTCAAAAACAGCAAAGTCAAATCCCGGTCCGTTTGCAACAGGCCGTTCAAAGGTGGTAACAGCATATCCGCCATCACCCAAACTTACCACTTGCGCACCGTCAGCTTGTCCAACTGCCATACTTTCTAAACCTGCTGATGCATATCCGAGCGAAGTGTCTGCAATATCCTGCGGGCCACGCACAACAATACAATTTGTGGCCCAAGCTGTAAAAATACTGCTATCCTTGTGAATGGCTGTACTGCCTACTGTGCCTGCTGCTCCCGGAAACTGAGCGAGTAAGGCGGCTGATTGGCATGTCATTAATACGAGTAAAAGTAAAATCTGCTTCATCATTCATTAATTATGATATCCGTAAGCACAATGCCGGCAACCACTCTCGCAGCAATATCCTCTTATGACATGATACAATTCAGTAAACACAAAAAAACCATTTTCCATATAGTAATGAACACCTTCAATCATATCTTTTCTTTGCAGTGGAAAGGTATAGTTTAAAGATTGTGCAATGAGTTGGTCAAGCTCAAGCAAACACTTGTTACAAAGGCAATCATAGCTAGTTTTTTTGAGAAAGTTACTTGTTTCATTACTCAATTTAACTTCACTACAAGCGCAATCATTTATTGAGTGTGCCATACAATTAATTGCCGAGAGGCATCTTCCACAAACTTTTAAAACAGCCTGTTTATTCACTCTTTGCTAAGAATTGGGAATTGATGTTCCATAACATGATAACAGCCAAAAATCATCACACTATAGCATAGGTCGCCAAGCATGCTTGCAGTAAGATATGGAAATGCATCAACATATACTTGCCATAATTCCTTAAAACTTGGTATCGATGCTGCTGTTTGCATACATCCTAAATTGGATACCAGATAGAAGATGGTGGTGGCTCCGAGCGCACCCGCAAAAATGCGCTTCACCGAAATGGATTTGAATACAAATATGCCCCAAATGCCAATTAAAACATAACTCAAGTAAGTCCAAATACTTCCTTCATAAAACCACGTAAAATTGGGGTAATATGACTTGTAAACCACATTGTTGATATACAAGTCGCTCAACCACGTTGCCAATAAAGGTATGCAAAGTGCATAACGCTTGCTTGAAAAGTAAGCAGCTCCAAATAGTGCAATGGCAGCGAGAGGTGAGAAGTTGGCAGGATGAGGAATTAATCTTGAACATACCGCAAGCATGATGATAGCGGAAAATACAGAAAAACGGAGGTCAATTTTTTTTAGCATGAGCAATTTCATTTAAATATTATTAGTTGATGAAAAGTAAATGAAATAATTCATCACATCTCCTAAAGGAAACATGATAAAAATATGCTCATGCACTTTTCGTGAGTGCTTAGGCAAATTCGGGTGTTAAGTATCTGACTGATCTGAATGCTGTAAAGCATACAGATGACACAGTTGCACGACAGTCCGTGAATTGCACACGGTTCCTTAAAAACTGCCCGAAAGAGTCAAAGAACTTGATGCAAAGATATGAATTGGATTGAATGAATTTGCATTTTCATCAACTAAAAGTGATAGATCATTTTAACACCTATATTTCTGCCCATGTTCCAGATGCCCGAAGCATTTGGTCTGCTGTCACGAAAGTACTCAAAGTATTTGAGTCGGCTCATGTGAGATTGATAAACTGTATCGAGTAGATTATTGACAAATAAATGCAAATGAAGTTGTTTCTTGCCGGTATCCAACACAGTAGCTTGAAGTGAGGCATGTAAAAGTAAATAGTGGGGTGTAAATGTCTCAGTGCCATTTAAGGCAAGAAATCTGTGCTGTGCGGCTGTATATTCAATTTCAAATTCTGGTAACAAGTTCTGCAAATACTTTCTTTTTACCGCTATGGGTTTTGAAATAGCTGTATTAAATAAGGCCGGTGGAATAAAAGGGAGGTATGCGCCTTCTATTCCCTTACCCTTGAAAACCGGATCTAAATTGTAACCGTTAACAAACTGAAAACTATTGCTGAGTTTAAATCCATTAAGTAAAGCCGGTTGAGTCACAAGGCTGAATTCCGCACCATACAACCTAGCTTGGGATTGATTATAGCTGAATGTCCTGTTGCCTTGTGCATCAACAATAGGTAAATTGTTTGCATCAGCTTGTTGTGAAAGGTATATGTAATTTTGAATATAGTTATGGAATACGGTAATTGAGCTTTGTATCAATTCATTTTCGAAATAAACACCAATGTCTTGTTGATTGGAGAATTCAGGTTTTATATTTTTATTGCCTTGGTATATGATTCTTGCCCCGGGATCAAGTCCGTTGGCAGTTAATTCGTTTATTCCGGGCGCTCTATACCCTCTTGAAAGGTTACATTTAAAGTGCCATGAAGGGTTAATCAAGTATGTAAATCCGGCACTTCCCGAAAGGCCATTAAAATTACTGGTGAATGCCTGATACTGTAGTGCTTGTTCAGGATGAGAAACTGTATAAGCTCTCTGAGTAAATCCTGTTGCTTTGTCAATAAAAGTATAAAGGTCATTTACCCCTAACCATCTTGTATCAAAACGTATTCCGCCACTAATGGTAAAGCGGTTTATTTTTAGATGATTGCTTGCAAAGATGCCGGCATCAAACAAGTTATAATCTGGTATAGGAAATGAAGTTGCACGGCCATTGGAGTTCATTTGCCACATGCCATTAATACCAAAAGAGGTGGTATGTTTTTCATTCCCCGACAGCCGATAAATCAAGTGATAGTTAAGTGTATTTAAATTAATTAAAAGACCGGGTTGCGATAAATTACTAGGATGGGTGAGTTCCTTACGAATATTTTTTTGATACCCTATCGTGTAATCAAGTTTACTTTTTTCTATGTCAATAGCATGTTTCATATAAATTCTGTAATGCCTGATTTGTTGATGCAACTTAGCCGGAGCATAACTATTAAGTACTTCATCACTCACCATTGGTCGGTGCTTTATATCATCAAGTTCGCCCTCCATTTGTTGTATAGTAAACATTCTGCTAAGTGAGTCGCGGCTGCCATCAGGAATACCTTGTATACTATGGTATAAGGTTCCTCTGATATCAATTACAGATTTATTCAATTTTATTCCTGCCTGACCGCTCAAATTTAACTCTCTGAAACCTGTGTTATATACCCTACCATCGATGCGGTTGCGATAATTTTTTGCTATGCGATGAGAGCCACCCAAACCCAAACTCAATTTCTTTTTGTTTTGAAAGAGATACCATGCATTTCCAATGAGGTTGTTGTTATGATGGTACTCATTGGTTATTTTTCCTTGCAACTTATTTGAAGCGGTATCAGTAGAAATGGGGATAAAACTGATTACACCTGCCATAGCATCTGAGCCATACATCAAACTAGCAGGGCCTTTAATTACCTCAATACTTTCTATGCTGTAGGCATCTATTTCAATGCCATGCTCATCGCCCCATTGCTGACCTTCTTGCCTTAGCCCATCGTACAGCGTGAGTACTCTGTTGTAACCTAAACCTCTGATAAAAGGTTTGGAAACATTAGGTCCTGTCTTAAGCATGCGAACACCTCCGGTATTTTTCTGTATCACATCAATTAAATTACTTTGTGTCCCTGTATTTATTTGTATGCTCGATATACGACTTATTGCAACCGGGTTTTCTTTAATCCTTGTTGCCTTGCTCACTCCGGTAATCACAAACTCTCCAAGCTGCATTTCTGCCTCCTCAAGCACCAAATTTATTGTTGTGGAGTTATTCAATGTAATGTTATGACTGATTGGTTTATAGCCAATGCAGTTAATCATCAGCGTGTAGTTGCCAATTGTAATATTCTTAAGTGCAAAGTTTCCTGCACTGTCGGTAACAGTTGCAATACCTGTTTTGTCTAAACTAACACTAGCAAATGTAATCCCTCTATGCCCGTTTTTGATGCTACCGCTCAATGTCAAGTTTTGCGCCACGGCATTGAAGGATAAGGCAATACTTAGAAAAAAAATAATTATTATAGATAAATAAGTATTCAAATAATCTAATAATTAAAATTTGATAAACAAAAATATAAAAGTTAGACAAGCAAAACAAATATTATTTTATAAATATGTTTAAATTTGCAGCATGTTATCTTTTACAGAAGAAAATTATCTCAAAGCCCTGCTTAAAATTAACCTAGAGTCAGGCATTGCCGGTGCAGGAACCAACGAGTTGGCATCAATGCTACAGGTGAAGCCGGCAACAGTTACCGATATGATTAGGAAACTCAAAGAAAAAAAATTGGTGAACTATGAACGCTACGGCAAGATAACGCTAACCCGCGAGGGAAAGAAAAAAGCAATAGATGTGCTTCGAAAGCATCGTTTGTGGGAAACTTTTCTATATGAGAAACTTTCATTTACATGGGATGAAGTGCATGAGGTAGCGGAACAGCTAGAGCATATTCAATCTTCTAAACTCATCAATAAAATTGACGAGTTGCTTGGTTACCCTGAGTTTGATCCTCATGGCGATGCCATACCCGATGCAAAAGGACAAATTAAAATGCGTGTTCAAAAAACACTTGATGAGTTGATGCCCGGAAGTTTATGTAAAATGGTTGCCGTAAAAGATAATTCTGCAACATTTCTTCAATATGTGGTCAAGGTAGGTTTAGGCATCAGTACAAAAATAAAAGTGGTATCTAAGCAGGCCTATGATGCTATGTTGGTGATAGAAGTGAAAGGGAAAAAGCACACCGTAAGTGAAAAATTTGCCCGCAATATCTTCGTTGTACCTGAACTTAAAGATTAAAACAAGCTGATATTGCCTCTCGCCATATAAGAATGATAACTCCGGCAATGGCAATGAGTGCCCCAAGAATAATCGGTAATGTTATTTTTTCTCTGTGAAAAAGGTAGGCGAGGGGAATTGCAAATACGGGAACCAATGAAAAAATAGTTTGTGCCACAGCACCATTAATGCTTGAAACTGTTTGCATGGCAAAACTCAGCCCCATAACAGTACCGAATAAAGTTCCTAAAAACATATAGAGCAAACCCTTTCTATTTTCCGGATTAATGGCATTTCTGCCAATAATGCGCATCTCACCGGTAAGTAGAGAAAAAATAAATAAGGTGACAACACTTGCAAAGATTCTGATCCAGGCGGCATGAAAGGCAATAATTTCAATCGGATTATTTTCATAAGCTTTCTTTGCTAAAATCAAGCCCGCACCTTGACAAAGGGCAGCACCAACAGCGTAGCCCATTCCCGCCAAATTAAAGGCATGCCCCGAATCTCGTTGTTGTAAGCTAATGTAAATGATGCCGCAAACGGTAATCAATATACCGCCTAACCCAATCAAGTTGATGGTTTCGCCAAGTAAAAGATATCCAAATAAGATGGCACTACCGGGCGCAAGTGTCGAAAATATACTCGAGTTTTTGGCTCCTATAGCCCTGAAAGATGAAAAGGAGAAGTAATCACCCAGCGCCAAACCAATAATCCCCGAAAGTCCGAGCCAAAGCCAGTTGGTATATCCGGGAGAAGAAAACAAATTATAGAATGAAATGCCTTCTGCAAGCATGATGCAAGGACTCAATAGCATCAAGGCCAACATGAGGCGCATTAAATTAATATGAGTTGCGCTAAAATACTTTGTGCTTAAGGCAAAAGGGAAAATTCCTACAGCCCAAAATATTGCTGTAATAACACCAAAGTATTCACCTTTCATGTTTGACTATCGCCCTCCAAATATAGAACTGCCAATTCTAATCATGTTACTTCCGCAAGTGATTGCAGTTTGATAATCGCCACTCATACCCATGCTCAGTATGGTAAAGTCACAATTTGCAGGCAATTTACGACATCGAATGAGATCGAAAAAATCCTTTAATTGCTTGAACTCTTGAGTAATGACCGAGGTATCATTGGTATTGGTGGCCATACCCATCAACCCGCAAATTTTTATGTGCGTAAGTTCTGACATTGTTGGACTAAAAATCAAATTTTCTGCTTCCTCTTGATATAGGCCAAACTTTGTTTCTTCTTTCGCAATGTATATTTGAAGTAAGCAATTAATTGTTCTATTATTTTTAAGTGCCTGCTTATTTATTTCCTGTAGCAATTTTAAACTGTCAACTGCATGAATTAGAGCTACGAAAGGTGCAATGTACTTTACCTTGTTGGTTTGAAGATGACCAATCAAGTGCCATGCAATATCTTTAGGTAATTGCTCATATTTTTCTGTTAGTTCCTGCACCTTATTCTCACCAAAAGTGCGCTGACCGCAGGCATAAACTGCCATGATATCGGATACACTTTTGGTTTTCGACACAGCTACCAAAGTAACGTGCGGTGGCAGCGCATTAATAATGCTGTAATAAACTGCTGTATCAGGCAAGAGGCAATAAATTTGAAATAATTAACTGTTCATCGAGAGTAAAAACTCATCATTGTTTTGCGTGTTACGCATACGTTCTTGCAAAAACTCCATGGCTTCCAATGGTGTCATATCTGCTAAGTATTTACGCAAAATCCAAAGGCGCTGTAAGGTATCTTTGTCCAACAACAAGTCATCTCTTCTGGTGCTTGAAGCAACAATATCAATTGACGGGAATACACGCTTATTGGATATTTTTCTGTCGAGTTGCAATTCACTATTACCGGTACCTTTAAATTCTTCAAAAATTACCTCGTCCATTTTGGAACCGGTTTCGGTTAGTGCTGTTGCGATGATCGTGAGTGAACCTCCGTTTTCGATTTTTCTGGCCGAACCAAAGAATCTTTTTGGCTTATGCAGCGCATTGGCATCAACACCTCCGCTTAGAACTTTGCCCGAGGCAGGTTGCACTGTATTATAGGCACGTGCTAAGCGAGTAATGCTGTCGAGCAAAATCACCACATCGTGTCCACATTCAACCAAGCGCTTTGATTTTTCCAATACAATATTGGCAATTTTTACGTGGCGATCGGCCGGTTCATCAAAGGTAGAAGCAATAACTTCTGCCTTCACACTTCTGGCCATATCTGTTACCTCTTCGGGTCTCTCATCAATCAACAAGATAATCAAG
>JALRAS010000035.1 GCA_023262495.1 Bacteroidia bacterium
CGGTTCAAATTATTCCTGCTAATCCCACCGATGCCGATCAAGTTAAAGCTGTGGTGGCCGTGATGCTAGGCGGATCGCCATGCAACCTTAACAATGCTGTGAGCAATATCACAGGAAACAATATAGAACTAGATAATTACTATTGCGAAGGCATGCTTACCATGATTTGCAACAGAACAGATACTATTAATTTAGGTACCTTTTCTGCAGGCACCTACAATTTAATTGTAAACATGTGGACCGGCTGTGGCCCATATACAGCTGTGGATTCAGCATTAAACAACAGTTTTAATGTAAGCGTTTTTTCTAAAATTTCGAAAGTAACTGCATCCTCTAAACTAATGGTTTTTCCAAATCCTTCGGCCAACGGAGAAATTCTTTTGCAAACTCCAAACAATAACATTTACTCAATTATTTGCTATGATGGTGTTGGTAAAGAAGTATTTTCAAGCTCAAATATAAGTGGCATTCACAAGTTTAACCTGCCTGATACGCAAGGGTTTTATTATATCAAGGCAGTTGATAACAACGGTAGTTCAGAAGTAATCAAGGTGATGCATGCTGCTGAGTAATTCAAAGGGTGTAATTGATAAATTATTGTATCTCCCAAACGCTATTGCCCTTTAAGATATCATCTAAATTACCTTTGCCGCGTTTGCTTGTAATTTCAGCAATTTGGTTGTTTAGTAAATCTTCGTAACAAGGTCTGCTCTCAGCATAAAACACACCAAAAGGTCTAGGCATTGCGCCTTCGCTTGATGGGTCATCAAACATTCTGGCTAAAATTCCTGCCTTTATGCGGTCCTTTTCATCATGTATCCACAAATCATTGGCTGAGGTTTGTTCCATATCAACAACCCTGGCATGAAAGCCATCTAAAATAATTCCCTTGTTATTATTTTCACCAAACAATAATGGCTGCCCTTGATTAACAAATAAAGTAGTTAGTTTTTTGGTCGCCTTTTCTGTAAAGATTTCGAAGGCCCCATCATTAAAAACATTGCAATTTTGATAAATTTCAAGTACTGAGGAACCTTTGTGCAAATGCGCTCTTTTTAATACATCTCTCAACTGTATAGGGTCTCTGTCCATGGCGCGTGCTACAAAAGTAGCATCGGCCCCCAAACATAATGCTACTGGGTTAAATGCGTGGTCAATTACCCCGTAAGGACTCGACTTTGTAATTTGTCCTTCGTGCGAGGTGGGGGAATATTGTCCCTTCGTTAATCCGTAAATCTCGTTGTTAAACAATAAAATATTAACATCAAAATTTCTGCGTAGTAAGTGAATGAAGTGGTTGCCACCAATAGACATTGAATCTCCGTCACCTGTTACAAGCCAAACACTTAAATCATTACGCACCGACTTTAAACCGCTGGCTATAGCAGTTGCTCTGCCATGAATGCTGTGCATACCGTATGTTTCCATATAATACGGAAAGCGAGATGAACACCCTATGCCTGATATAAACACAATATTTTCGCGCTTTAGTCCCAATTCGGGAATTACGGTTTGCACCTGCTTTAATATGGAATAATCGCCACAGCCGGGGCACCAACGTACTTCTTGGTCGGTTACCAGATCTTTGGGAGTCATTGTATTGATTTGTGTACTCATGGTTTCAATGTATGCAACTAACCGGTGTTTGGTAGTTGGGGTATTATTTTAAAAGTTGATTGACAGCGTTTTTAATATCGGCAGTATAAAATGGTAAACCTTGAATTTTATTGAGTCCTTTGGCATCAATTAAAAATTTGTCGCGAATCATTTTGATAAGCTGTCCGTTGTTAAGTTCGGGAATGAGCACGTGCTTGTGATTGCGCAACAAATCACCCAAATTTTTTGGGAAAGGATGCATATATTTCAAGTGTGCGTGTGCTACACTTTTGCCTTCGGCAACAAGCTCAGCGGTGGCATTTTTTAGTGCCCCATAGGTTCCTCCCCAGCCCAAGATGAGTACTTCAGCATCTGCTGAACCGTTATCAATTTGTTGCAATGGAATAAAGTCGGCAATTTTTTCAATTTTTGCTGCCCTTGTTTTAACCATGTGTTCATGATTATCTGGGTCGTAAGAAATGTTACCCGTTACATCCTCTTTTTCGATACCGCCAATTCTGTGTTCGAGTCCGGGAACACCGGGTATGGCCCAGGGCCTTACTAGTTTTTCATCACGTAAATAAGGCATGAATTTGTCGCCTTTGTTTTTTTCTCTGGCAAAGCGCACGTCAATATTTTCTATTTCATTGCTCTTTGGAAAGCGCCATGGCTCGGCTCCGTTGGCAATATATCCATCACTTAAAAATATAACCGGGGTCATATGCTCAATGGCGATGCGGCAGGCCTCAAATACCATTTTAAAACAATCGCTGGGAGTGGATGCGGCTACTACAGCTACGGGAGCTTCACCATTTCTGCCGTATACGGCCTGTAATAAATCTGCTTGCTCTGTTTTTGTGGGCATACCCGTTGATGGGCCACCACGTTGCACATTGATAATGACAAGCGGCAGTTCTAACATCAAAGCCAAACCGATGGCCTCGGTTTTAAGCGCAATACCCGGACCTGATGAGGCCGTAACGCCCAATGAGCCGCCAAATGAGGCACCAATGGCAGCACAAATAGCAGCTATTTCATCTTCAGCTTGAAATGTTTTTACACCAAAGTTTTTATGCTTGCTCAATTCATGCAGCACATCCGAGGCAGGCGTAATAGGATAAGAGCCGTAAAAAAGGGTAAGTCCCGACTTTTCAGCGGCAGTAATCAATCCCAAGGCAGTGGCCTGATTGCCCATCACACCACGGTAGGTTCCTTTAGGCATGGTAGCCGCCTTCACTTCATAGCGACTATTAAATGCTTCACTTGTTTCGCCAAAATTATAGCCGGCCTTCAATACTTTGATGTTGGCTTCAATGAGTTCGGGGCGTTTTTTAAACTTTTCTTCAATGAAACGGATGCTATGATCCATATTGCGGTGGTACATCCAATAAATGAAACCCAACACAAACATATTTTTAGAACGCTCAGCTTCTTTTGTCCCCAATCCACTTCCCGCAAGGGCGCTTTTAGTGTGTTTGGTGACATCAATTTCAAATATTCGATAAGCATCTAAAGAGCCATCTTTAAGCGGATTAACACCCTCAGGGTATTTGGCTAGCTTTAAATTTTTAGGGTCAAAACCATCGGAATTAGCTAAAATAATTCCACCTTTTTTTAAACTTTTAAGATTGGCTTTTAATGCCGCGGCATTCATCACCACCAATACATCAAGCGCATCACCCGGTGTGTTCATTTCTACACTGCCAAAATGCAATTGAAAGCCCGAAACTCCGGCAAGTGTACCTTGTGGTGCACGAATTTCGGCAGGAAAGTTTGGAAAGGTGCTAATGTCATTTCCAAACAAAGCCGCAGTATCGGTAAACTGCGTACCGGCAAGCTGTATTCCATCACCGGAATCACCGGCAAACATGATGGTTACATCTTCTTTAATTTCTGTATCAATACTCATCAAAGCTAAAATTAAAACGGCTGCAAAAATACAAATTAATATGCTTGCAAAATGTTACAAAACAATAACAAAATATAGTGTGTAAAGTTTTCAATGATAGGCTTTATTTGATGTGTTCTATTAAACCATTTAGTGCACTAAACCGATTAGAAGGCAACAAATTGTTAGGATGAGCTAAAAAGCATTTAACCAATATTTTGAATAGACATGTGCAAATACCTGTATATTTGCCGCTTACAAAAATATTTACAACATGCGTCAGTTTTTTAAATTTGTATTTGCCTCAATGTTGGGCTTTGTAGTGGGTTTCTTCCTGCTCATGATGATACTTGTAGGAGTTGCATCTGTTTTAATTAACTCTTTAGACGATGAAAAAATTACCGAGGTAAAGAGTAGTACCTTTTTGCTTTTAGACTTCAAGAAGCCGATTGTTGACCGGGCTTCTAAAAACCCTTTTGAAAATTTAAGTTTTGCCTCTTTTGGAGGCGAAGGCAGTATTGGATTAAATACCATCTTGGATAATTTAAGAAAGGCGAAAAGCGACAAAAACATTAAAGGCATTTACATGGAATTGACAACTGTGAATGCCGGTATGGCAAGCGTTGAAGAAATAAGAAACGCGCTACTCGATTTCAAAAAGACCGGTAAAACAATCATTTCATACAGCGAAGGGTACACCCAAAAATCCTATTACTTGGCGAGTGTTTCCAATAAGATTTATCTCAATCCGCAGGGTTCTTTAGATCTAAAGGGGCTTGGTGCAGAAATTATGTTTTATAAAGGGTTGCTCGATAAGATAGAGGTAGAAACGCAAGTAATCAGACATGGGCGTTATAAAAGTGCGGTAGAGCCCTTTATATTGGATAAAATGAGTAATGACAACCGTGTACAAACAAGAGCATTTTTGCAGCATATTTGGGATCACATGGTAGAGCAAATGGCTTCATCTCGCAACTTAACTGTTGCAGAATTGAATCAATGGGCCAATAATATTAGCATTCGCGAGCCCGAAGATGCCCTTAAGTACAAGTTGGTTGATCGTTTGGTTTATAAAGATGAAGTGCTCGATGAGTTGAAAAAGCTGACCAACAAAACAAAAGCAAAAGATAAACCTCAACTGATTGCGTTAGGCAAATATGAAAATGCCCCTGATCAAATTAAAAAGAGTATTAAAGATGCCCAAATTGCGGTAATTTATGCTTCAGGTCAAATTGAAGAGGGTGAAGCCGGTAGCGATAAAATTGGCTCTGAAACAGTTTCAAAAGCCATTAGAGATGCTCGATTAAATGAGAAGGTAAAGGCGATAGTATTGCGTGTAAATTCGCCAGGAGGCAGTGCTTTGGCGAGTGAAGTGATTTGGCGCGAAGCGGCCCTTGCCAACAAAGTAAAACCAGTAGTGGTTTCTATGGGTGATGTGGCCGCTTCAGGAGGTTACTACATTAGTGCCGCATCTCGAAAAATATATGCAAGCCCTACCACTATTACCGGCTCAATTGGGGTATTTGGTCTCATTTTTAATGCCCAAAAATTGTTCAACAATAAGTTGGGAATTACCTTCGACACAGTAAAAACCAATCGTATGTCCGACTTTGGATCTATGGCAAGGCCGCTAACAGCAGAAGAAAAGCAAATTATGCAACAAGGCGTTGAAAAAGTTTACGATACCTTTACCAAAAGAGTGGCTGATGGGCGCAACATGAAGCAGGCAGATGTGGATAGCATAGGGCAAGGACGTGTGTGGAGTGGTGTTGAAGCTAAAAAAATAGGGTTGATTGATGCTTATGGCGGCCTGTACGAAGCGCTTGCAGAAGCAGCCAAATTGGCAAAGCTCTCTAAATACAGGTTGGTAGAATTACCCGAAGCCAAAGACCCTTTTAAGGAGTTATTGTCTGAACTGGGTGATGAAGCTGAAACTAAATATTTGGACTATAAACTGGGCAGCGAAGCTCGTTACTTCCACAAAGCGCAAGAGCTGATTAACATGCAAGGTATTCAAGCCAGAATGCCTTACAGTATTGATTTTTATTAAGCCAAAAAGAACAAGTCCTTTGGTGCCGTTGTTTGTTTTACACTAACTAATTTATGATGCCCTTATTATTGCGCTTTCTTCTAGGCATAGGATTAGTGCTGCTGATAGATGTTTATTTTTATCAGGCAGTTGCGTTGCTGATTACCAATTTAAGTCCATTTAAGAAAATGTTGGTACGCAATATTTATTGGGGCTTTACCGCCTACACGGTTGGATTAATAGTGATTGGCATATTTATTCCCTTTCAAGATTGGTGGGCCTTTGCACGTATCTATTTGTTTGCGTTTGCCATTATGCTGTTGATCTGTAAGCTGATTGGTTCAACCTTTATTTTAATTGATGATTTGGGTAGATTAATGCGTTGGATTTATGGTTTGTTGTTTTCATCAGCATCATCAAATACAGGCAATACAGCTGATATATCAAGATTGAAGTTTTTAAATCAAGCTGCAGTGTTGTTGGCAGCAATACCATTTGGTGCATTCATTTACGGAATGGTAAAGTCAGCTTTTGATTACAAAGTTAGAAAAGTGAGATTGGTATTGCCTAACCTTCCTGCGGCCTTCAATGGCTTAAAAATTGTTCACTTGAGTGACATACATACCGGTAGTTTTGTTTCTTCTGAACCATTAGAAAAAGCTGTTAAACTCATTCAAGAACAAAATGCCGATGTGATATTTTTTACGGGCGACCTCGTGAACAACATCACCGATGAGGTGCTGCCGCACGCAGCTGTGCTCAAACAAATAAAGGCACCAATGGGCGTGTACTCTACCTTAGGCAATCACGATTATGGCGACTATGTGCAGTGGCCTAGTGCAGAGGAAAAACTAAAAAATTTTGAAGCTTTAAAAGACATACATGCGCATTTCGGATGGAAATTGCTGATGAACGAACATATCGCCTTGAAGAAGGAGGGTGCTGAAATTGCGGTTTTGGGTGTTGAAAATTGGGGAGCAGCCATGCGTTTCCCAAAATATGGAAAAATTGAACAGGCACATGCCGGAACCGAAAACTACCCTGTAAAATTATTGCTTTCGCACGATCCATCGCATTGGGACGCGCAAATCAGAAAACAGTACCCCGACATAGATGTTACCTTTAGCGGACACACACACGGCATGCAGTTTGGCATTGAAATTCCCGGTTTTAGGTGGAGCCCATCAAAATACATTTACAAGCAGTGGGCCGATTTATACCGCGAAGGCAATCAGTACATATACGTAAATCGCGGCCTAGGTTTTTTAGGCTACCCGGGCAGAGTGGGCATTTTACCCGAGATTACGGTAATGGAATTGTATAATTCTTGAGGGGGATTAATATTGCTTTAAAACTTAATTCCTATCGTGCAAATACTAGTTGCTTGTATGATTTTATCCAAGCTTTTTACTCAATCATGTATTGGAATGCGCTTGACATGATTTCTTGTTCTGCTCTTGAAATTCCGATATCGTTGGCAATTTTTTTCCATGATTTTACAGCTTTTAATACCTCTTTTAAAATCTTTTCCATTTCATGCGGCAATAACTGAAAGTATTCACCCACGCTAAATGCAAGATGATAATCTAAAGCATTGTTTTCTGTATCAATGTTTATTGCCAATCCTACTTTATCAATAGAAGGATTTAAGTCATATGCCGGAGAAAGTATCCAGCCTTTGGGCGTTAAAATAAAACCATGATTTCTTAAGTGGTCATCGGTATTTGAAATGGCAATATTAAATACCATTCTTCTCCAAAGTTGATGCATATCTGCAGTAATATTAGCCCCATTAAATTGAATAAACTCTGCAATATCCAAATAACTTGCATCTTTATTTTTTAGAATTTCTTCATTGTTTCCGGTCATTGTCATGGCACTGGCAAAGTGAATTCTTTCATGATGATGCCTATCGAATCTTTTGGTAAAAAAAGTGTGGTATTTACCCATAATTTTTTCTATTCTCGATTCTGACATTTCTATACCCGCTTTTAATGCTAATAAATAAGCCAAGTACTCCCACGCTCCTTTATCAATGGTATCTGTTTTTGAAGGGAATTTTGCAATCCATAAATCGCCTTTCTCATCGACTACATTTGCCTTAGGTCTTGCACCACCCAAGGACGAACCCGGTGCCATCAAAATAGCCAACCATTTATTCATTTGTTTTGCTTCTTCATTGTCCTCTAACATAGCAGCAGCATGTTGTAAAGACCTAATACTACTCATAGGTGGGGTGGGCGAATGTGAATTGGTGTCTAAAAATGGTCCTGCTTTATCCAACTTAAAACGCAATGCTCCCATTCTGCATTCATCGTAAACACCTAATAAAAAATCAATATCGTAAAGTGTTGATGACACACCCCCTACTTGCTTTGCTATTTGGGCAGCTCGTTTCTTCATTAAGGTGCGCCCCCAAGTGTCGGGCATTGAGTCAAAAAAAAATCCAAAATTTTCTTTCCCTACTGGGTATTGTTGCCCTTTATACCATCCAATATCCGGGTCTAATAAAATTTGTTCTTTTGATTGTATCCAATCAATGTCATACTCAAAGCTAAATGCTTTTTTTCCTTTTGCATACTGTGCACTTAATATGCCAATCAACTTAGGTTCATGGAGTCCTATCCAGTGGGCAAATACAAATATATCGGTTTTTAAAACTGCCATGCTCAGCTGTTTTTTATCAAACTAAGGTCTTGCAACTTTCTTCCAAATACATCATCTGCAGCCAGTTTTAGAAAGTCGTCCTGCAAACCCAACACCCTCAGGGTATTAAAATAAGCGGCCATTGAAACACTCCCACTTCCTTTTTCAATTTGATATAATGTGCTCCGGTCTATCCCGGCCCTTTCACTCACCTGAATGGTGGTTAAACGCCTGCGTTTGCGGGCCAATTTAATATTTTCACCAACTTGTTCCATTATTTTTTGGTGTTTAGGAAACAAGATTTGTTTTTTGGGCTTCATATTTAAATGATGAATAATTACCACAAATATACTTTTTTTGTGGATAATAAACAACATTTTTTTCTACTCTAGTTGCTTTGATGTTCTCATTTATCCCAAATTCCGCATTAGAAAATACGAAATCACCAAAGAAGTTAAAATAACAATTTTCTATTAAAAATTAGGGCACGTTGCTCCTGCACTTGGTGTAAATCACTCCTCCAAGATTTCTTTCATGATTTTTCCGTTTCCTAAGGGCATTTTAAACCCTAGCAAATAGGCAATAGTAGGCGCTATATCAATTTGTTGGTAGGCGGTTGTGGTGATATAATTCTTTTTAAAATCAGGTCCTAACGCTAAAAATTCTATGTGTCGGCATCCTGCACAATCATCGCCATGCGAAACAAATCCATCTAAATGCCCCGCACTGTGCCTGCCGTGGTCGTTGGTTACAATTAGGGCTGTTTTGTTTTTGTAGTGGGCATTGCTCTGAATAAAATTCCATAACAAATTCACATAGTTATCGGTATCAAAAATACCCTGCACATAGGCCAAGCTATCGCCTGTATGGCCTGCAGCATCGGGTTGTTTAAAATTAATAAGCATTAGGTTGGGCTCATGGATGCTTAATATGCTTTGCACCTTGTTAAGCGTTGTCAAATCATCTCGGTAGCCGGTACCAAGACCATTGATGCCACAATCTGTCATGGGTTGATAGTGATTTTGCCACTTTGTGTCTTTGCAATTATTCAATACGGCAAGCTTGTCTTTTGATGCTACAATCCAAGCTTTTTCTGCCGGTTTGCCGCTGTATTTAAGCCATGCCTGCATGAAGGAGGGATACATAGGAATTTCGGAACCTGAGTTATTGATTGATTGGTATACACCGGTACAAATTGCAGTATGCCCCGGTGTGGTAGTGGTGGTTCCATTGTTGTAAAAAGAGGCACAGAAAAAACCGGATTTGAGCAGTTGTTTGCGATAAGGAATGAGTGGTGTGCCCAATGCCTCCCAGGTGTCGGAATAACGAGGGCCGTCAATAATTAAAATAATTACATTTTCGGTGGAGTCGGCTGCAGGCTTTACTATGCTATCTTCGGGATTGTTTTTATCAATTCTTTTGTGGTGCGTTTCTTCCTTTAAATAAGCGTAATCTTTATTGCATGAGTGAATAGCAGTGCCTGCTATAAGCAGTGAGATTATTAATATGATGCTATGTGTTTTTTTCAAAGGTGGTTGAATTGAAGGATAAAATTAGAGAAATATATATGAATGTCAAAATCAACAACTGGTTGTTGAGGTAAACCACCTGTATTTTGCTTCTTGGCATCGCTGTTATTTAGTATTCCCAACGATATATTTCTTCTTCAAAAATATCATTATTGAAAGTGTGTTTTTGTTGAAGGTAAGGCAGTCGCTCTTCTTGTTGATACAAGAAAACAACTTCTTTTTGCACGCGTTGGTATTCATAAACACTATATACACGCAATCGGTCATAAGCATCGTATTCATAATAGTAATTGTATCGATCATTCTCGGTGTGCGCCTCTACAAGTCTTCCTTTTTCATCAAAGCCAAGTTCAATATCGTTATATTGGTATTTGAGCATTTTTACTGCTGATACCTGCATGTTTTGGTTAAAAGTGAGACACACATCAGTTAAACAAAGTTCATTGTTTTTAAATGAAATTTTACTGATTGTTTCAACATTGGAATTGCCTTGATTAGAAAGACTAAAGGTGTAACAATAAGCATCATGATAAAAAAAATAATTATCGCTGTGCGAGTCAGATTGATCCGACTGCTGCAATATCAGATTGCCTTTTTCGTCATAGAATTTTTTTGAATTTTCGGAAGCCGCATGATTTTTATGTTTAGTGGTTTTTCCATTGCTATTTTCAAGGTAGTATGAGTAAGCTGTTTTTGCAGCCTGTTGCTGAAAGTTTCTGCTTTTTATATCAAATTCATAAACAAAATCACCGCGGTAATTTTTTTTCCCGTCTTTGAATAGTTGATAGCTTTCTGCTATGAGTTTTCGAGGTTTTTCAGTAGCTTGATTAAGTTTAAAAAGTGATGTTACCACGGGCTCCTGCCTAAATTTTTGATAATCATTCAGCATGTCGAAATAATTAAAATGAATAAAATTATTTGATGGCTTGGTAAGACTTTTAAATGCAGCGTAAGCAGGTATGAAATCAATAATTTTTTTGCAATCTTCAAAGGGGATAAAAACACTAAATGATGCTCCATTGTGTACATAGCTGCTCTTGCAATAGTCAGGAAACCTGAGCATTAAACCCCAGCCAAACCAATAGATGTTTGCCTCTTTGATATCAATATTGGGATTTTCATGATTTTTCTTTGGGCGAGTATTTTCTTCAACCTCATCTGACTCATCGTCATCCTGCATCGCATCATCTCCGCTTGTATCTTCGCCATCACCGGCAATTAGTCTTATAAATGGTTTAATGAGTTGATTGGCTTGTTTAATTTCAGAATCATTCAGCTCAAAGCCAAGCGGGGTAATTTCTTGTGTGAATAAGTTAAAAGTAAAATATTTTATCACATTGATTTCAATTTTCCCATCACGATAGTCAGTGTTACCCAGTTGATAGGAATAAAGTTGAGAGCATGTAAGCACCTGATTGCATGCAGCAATAAGACTTACATCAATCGAATGTAATGATACATTGTAATTATTTTCTACGCCTTTGTAATTGCGGTTGTTGTATCGATGCTTAAAGTTATTGTAATTAGCTATCTGTGCTTTTACCTCATTGCTCAAATCAAACTTTTTTTGCTTGTCTTTCCAATCGTACAAGGCCATGCGTTCGATGCTTTTATTCAGCTTATCGAAATTCATTCCCTTTTCATTACGCACCTCAAAGTATTCAATATCAATTTCACCATTAATATTGAGCTCATAGTCTTTTACTTCTTTGTATTTCTGTGCGTAAGCGTACTCTTCATTAGAAAATACATCGAATACTTTTTTTGATTGTGCATACCCTAGCAGGTTAATTAGGCATGCCATCATCACTAATGGCAATCGGGTGTGATTTTTCATTTGGTAAAAAAGGTAAAATACAATTGTTTTTCGGCCATGTTATAGGTAAAGTTTACACGCGTAAATCCATTGTTTTGCAGCGCACTTTTAATCTCGGGGATAATAAATTGATGATTCAAATCAGCTGTTGTGTATACTTCATTTGCACCTTTACTACAATTTATTTTAATCACACCACAAGCATATTCACCGCCTAACAGCATTAAGTTGGAGTTGGCCTCAATTGTTTCAAATCCATTTGGGCCATAATAATTAAATTTAACGAGCGCATCGGTCAGTGCTACTCCAAAAAACAAATCGAGTTCATCATCAGATAATTTGAGTTGATACTGCTCTAATAAATCGCTGCTGAATCTTTCAAATATATAAGCATTTCCTTTCCGAGCATTTACTTCCAAAAGATTATTGATTACTGCTGGAGTAAAGCAATTATTTTGCGGGTTAATGGTTTTGATTGTAATTTTATTTTCGGTGCTGAAGGAAACAAATTTGGTATCAAAAAAAGCCGTAAAGCGTGCATTTTCTTTGTCGGCACTTTTAACGGGACCTTTCATAAATTCAAGCGCAATTCGTTTAGGATAAAAATCAACATGGGTATTGTTTCGGTTGCCAATACCATAGCTTGCCGAAATCTCCATGCGGCTCACATAACCCTTGGTGGTACACGGATTAAACACAAGTTTTATTTGTTGATTAGAGGGTAAACAAAAAGCAAATTCTTTAAACATCATCAGGTTCATGGAACTAAAGCCTGAATTTGTGCCATTGCTATTTTGAAAACCGGTATAAAATATTGAGCGGTAATTTAAACTGTCTTTGGGAATTAAATATTTTGGGATGTACGTTTGCAGTTGTTCGTACTCCAACACATGATTGAGCATAGGGGCAAAACCAATTCTGTTTGCGCTGTAAGAAGTATCAATACAAGCGCAGGCAAGGGCCTTTGGTTTAACCTGTAAATTATTGTTGCGATAGTACAAGGAATCTGTTTTTCCGTTTTCAGCAATTACAACACCAAGGCCTTCCAGTTTATCGTTTTCCCAATTTGACATGCGCTTTAAAAGTCCATTTTCAAAATATTCATAATAGGTGCCATTTCTTTTTCCATTACGATAGGGCATTTTACTCTGTAATTTGCCCGACTCATAAAATGTTTCCGCAATTCCGTTTTGTATCTTATCTACATAAGTAGTTCTGCTTTTGAGTATATTTTTTCCTATGTAATAGGTTTCGTTTTGTATTGTTTTTGATTGCTCATCGATGATTACCCCGCGTGAAGTGAGGTTCCCCTTATCGTCACGGTATTCATATGCCCCACTATCATAATCACTGAATGATTTTAAAATTCCGTTTGGGTAAAACTCTGTGATGGCTGCACTTTGACCGGTTTCTGAATTGTATCTACGTATTTCATAAGCCTTACCCGATGTTTGATTTCGGGTCCAGGTGCCACACATTTTTTGATTACAATAAACCCCTCTTAACCATATATGCCTTGCCCCGAATTTCTCGAGCCAAGGGCCATTTAAAAGCCCATTGTTGAATTTAGCATAGAGCATAGTATCTCCGCTTACGGGGCTAAAAAAAACAAATTCACCATGCGGCAATTCATTCATAAAGTTCATGATGGCAAATGTTTTTCCATGCTTAAATGGAATTTGATACTTACCATTTTTAATTGAGTCGGTGTAAAATTTATGTTGTATCAATGGGCCGCCTGCCCCGGCAGAAAAGCCCCCTATCACATAGCTTGATGGTAACAAGGTATCAGGTTTGTTATAAAAGCTGCTGCTTGCAAAATTATATGAGCCGTCACTTTTAAAGTGCAAGGTGTTATACATCAAATTATCTGCATTCTGAAAGCCAATTTTTCGGATGTTTCCATTCATATAATAATAGCGCGAAAAAGACATCAAGGAATAGTTTGAAATTAGTTTTTCCGACATCACACGCCCATTTGGGAAGTAATTTATTTCTATCACTTTATCAATGTATAGCTGATTCAGTCTCCCGTTATGATAACTATATTGCACCGTTCGGTTGCCCGTTTCATCGTAAAAAGTTTTATTGCTAACTTTTCCGTCCTCGGTCATATTTAACACCCAACCGGTTGTTTTAACCAGCTTCTCTTTTGATGGAGAGATGATGGTGAGGTAGTTTTTCTTCGATTTGACATTCCCATTTTCATAGTATTCGATCGACTCACCATTTAATATATCATCGACTACTTGCTGAGTTTGCGCTAATTTTCCGCTGGGATAATAACTCTTTCGAAGACTGTTCTCCTTGCGATTGCTGTAATTAGTTTCAAAAACAAGTACCTTATTTTGCCAACGAAATTCACCTCCTGTTTTCACCGAAATATTGGCCGTATCTTGCTTAATTATTTCGTAAGTGGCTTCATAAATTTTATTTCCTGCTTCGTCAAATGCTAATGATTTTCCGGTTTGAAGGTTGTTTTGGTAGGAGTTGGTTTCGCGCAAATTGCCATTCCCAAAGTAGGTTTCCCAGGTACCTGCTTTTTTGCCATAAACATACTTTTCACGTCTCTCCAAAGAGCCACTGCTGTTGTAATTCTCCTTAGTGCCGTTAAATACATTTTTCAATAGCTTTCCCTCTATTTCTATTTCCTCATAAAACTCACTTTTCATCGAGGGTTTTCCATTATTGCTGTATTGATTATTGGTACCGTGAACTTTTCCGTTTTTATAAAAAATTTCACGTTGCAGGGCTCCGTTGGGATTGTATTCTTTCCACAATCCCGATTTTTTATCATAGCTGAAATTACCCTCCTCACTAATGTTTCCACTTTGATGGTATGACATGAAAGTGCCATGCTTCACCGCAGTTTTTTTACCATTTTGTTCAACCTCAATCATATTGCTTTTATAATTAAGATCTCCTTTGTTGTTGTAAAATTTCTGCTCGCCTATGCTGTTTCCATCGATAAAGTGTTGTTCACTTTTAATGATGCCATTTCTGTGGTACTGCAGCCATTTCCCATCTTTCTGTCCTTTTTTGTAATGTCCTTTTGTGATCAGTATTTTACCTTCGTATTCAACATATTTGCCATGCAATACACTGCTGTTTTTTTCGGTATTACATAGGTATGATTTGTATGCTACAACTTCACCTTTGTTGTTGTACTCAATAAATTTACCACAAAGTAATCCAATGCGGTAATTGCTTTTGCTGAGAAGCACACCGGCACTGCTGTATTGAAGTTGAGGGCCGTGTTTAAGGTTATTTTTAAGGTGAATAATTTCCTTTATCTGTCCATTGCCAAATAAAACTTTGATTTCAACTTTGTTTCCTGATTTTCGAATTAGCGTATCGCTTTGGGGCTGCTCAAATGCTTTTACAGCAAATGCAAACAAAAATAATACTACAATTAGCGGTCGCCTCAAATGATAGGGGCTTAACTTGAGCATCATTTTAATAAGCCAAGGAGGGTCGACATTTCTTGTTGTATGTTCATTGCTTCGGAGGCGGCATAAAGGGCATAGTCACTCCCACTGCCAGCATAAATGATGCTACGCGAGGCATTTACCAATAATCCACCATGTTCATTCATGCCATGCGCTGCCACTTCTTGTAAGCTTCCGCCTTGAGCTCCTACACCTGGCACCAATAAAAAATGTTCGGGTATGATTGTTCTTATTTCTTTGAGCATATCGGCCTTTGTGGCACCAATCACAAACATGGTATTTTCTTTACTTCCCCATTGGCTTACTTCCTTAATAACCTGTTTATACAATTCAGGATTCCCTTTCATTTGAAAATCGGCTGCGCCTTCGTTGGAAGTAAGTCCCAACACAATAGTCCATTTGTTTTTAACTGAAAGAAATGGTTTAACCGAATCGCTGCCCATATATGGTGCAACAGTAACAGCATCGGCATTCATTTGATTGAAAAAAGCATCGGCATACATGCCAGAGGTATTGCCTATATCGCCTCTTTTGGCATCGGCAATCACCAAATGATGAGGGTAATTGGTTTTAATGTAGGTGATGGTATCAAACAAATTTTGCCATCCCTTAACGCCCATAGCTTCGTAAAAAGCAGTGTTGGGTTTAAAGGCCACACAATAAGGCGCTGTAGCATCAATAATGGCTTTATTAAAAACTAAACAAGGGTTTTCTTCTTGTTTTAAGTGGTTGGGAATTTTATTGATATCGGTATCGAGCCCAACGCATAAAAACGATTGTTGCTTTTTGATAAAACTGCTCAGTTCAGCGTAAGTCATGCGGTAGATTTAACTATCAATTAGGGAGCTTTCCTTCAATTTTTCCATATTTTCGGCCATCTGCAACGCATGAATCATATCTTCAATATTGCCATCCATAAAGTTGGGTAAGTTATAATTTGTGAGCCCTATTCGATGGTCAGTGATGCGGCTTTGTGGATAGTTATAGGTTCTTATTTTTGCACTTCTATCGCCTGTGCTCACCATGGTCTTTCTTTTTTTGGATATGGCCTCAAGGTGCTTATTGAGCTCTATTTCGTAAAGTTTTGCCCTTAGCATAGTTAAGGCACGTTCCTTATTTTTTAACTGCGAACGATCGACCTGGCAGGTGATAACAATTCCCGTTGGTTTGTGCGTTAACTGTACTTTGGTTTCCACTTTATTTACATTTTGCCCACCGGCACCGCTACTGCGCGAGGTTTGAAATTCTAGGTCGGCAGGATTTATTTCAACATCCACTTCATCTGCTTCGGGCAAAACAGCTACACTGGCAGCAGAGGTGTGCACACGACCTTGTGCCTCGGTAAGTGGCACACGCTGTACGCGATGCACACCCGATTCGTATTTTAAGATGCCATAAGCCCCTTCACCAACAACATTAAAAATAATTTCTTTGTACCCTCCTGTTGTGCCTTCATTAAAATCATCAATTTCTATTTTGAACCCTTTGTTTTCGCAATAGCGGGTGTACATTCTAAAAAGGTCACCTGCAAAAATACTGGCTTCGTCTCCACCTGTTCCGGCTCTGATTTCAAAAATAGCATTGCGGTCGTCTTCAGGATCTTTGGGTACCAACATCATTCTTATTTCCTCTTCCATGGCTTCCTTGCGGCTATTGCTTTGTTCTAACTCAGCACGGGCAAACTGCTTCATTTCCTCATCAGATTCATTCATCAACATATCTTTGGCCGTGTCAATATTGAGCACCACCGATTTATATTCATGGTAGGCATCAACAAGTTGTTTTAAATCTTTATACTCCTTGTTCATTTGCTTAAACAAGCGCATATCACCAATCACTTTAGGGTCGCCAAGTCGTAACTCAATTTCTTCGTATCTTCTTTTTATTGAAGCCAGCTTTTCAACTAAATCCATTTTGATTTTTTTCTTTGAGTAAGCAAAAGTAGTAAAATAGGCTATGCCATCAACAAAAACGATTATTTAATACCTTTTTGAAGTAAAAATCATCATTTAAATATTTTGGGATTTAAGTTTCATTTGGATACATTTGTTCAGTGAATAGTTTTAAATTCACCAATTAATTACACCTAAAATGAAAAAAATTTATTTTATTGTTTCTTTGCAAATAATGTTTTTTTGCCATGTAAAAGCACAAGTAGCAGCTATGCCATTTAGCCCTGGTTTAGATGTTTTTAATCCTATTACAGGCACTGTGATTGATGCGCCTAATGTTGATGATGTTTATTACAATAATATTCCAATAGGTTTTGATTTTAATTTTGCTGGACTAAGTGTTGATAGTATGAAAATTTCAACAAATGGTTTTATAAGTTTCAATTTGAACAGTAGTCCTACGTTGTACAGTGCTTTAAGTTCATTAAATACAAGTCTGGTTGTTGCTCCTTTCTCATCCGATTTAAGGAACACTTTAAGCAATGCAAGTCTGTCATATGCCACTATCGGGAATGCCCCAAACAGAAGTTGTGTAATACAATGGCTTCATTATTCATACTTTCCAAATCAAGGGGATATTAGTTTTCAGATCTGGTTGAATGAGTCTAACAATTGTATCAAATTTGTTTATGGCGCAAACACTTATGTTAATCCACAAAATGTTCAAATTGGTTTAAAAGGATCAACAAATTTAGATTTTATTGCCTTAGGTGATACGGCCTGTAGCTGGGCAAACGCTCAACCATTTCAATCAATTAATACAAATTTTCCTGTAAGTGTTTCATGTAACATGCCCTCGGGTTTTTCATTCAACTTTGGCATGTGTAACAGTGAAAATACATTTACTATTGGATATTTAACAGGTAAAGTTTTTAATGATATAAACGGAAATGGGGTTCTTGATAATGCTGAACCGGGTATTTCAAATCATATTGTAAATATTATGCCCGGCAATTATTATGTTTCTTCTAATGCCAATGGTGATTATGCTTTTTTCTTTGTTGATTCTTCAATGACCTACAACATAACCGGAGCAGGAATAAACTATTGGACACAGACCAACACTCCTGTCGTAATTTCCTGCAATCCATCCTCACAAAATTGCTCTGATTTAATTCTGGGTTATCAGGCGATTCCCGGCATTCATGAAGTTGAAATTAATTGCCCGAGCTGGACAGTTAGACCAGGAATTTTAGAACCTTATAACATCAATTACCAAAACAATGGAACTGAAACGGAAAGTGATACTATTACTTTTGTGATGGATTCACTTTTAAGCTTTGTTAGTGCTAATCCAACGCCTTTCAGTGTTAATGGAAATACCATTCAATGGGCTTACAGCAATTTACTGCCAGGTCAATCAGCTAGCATTAATTTAAACCTCATGCCATCATTAAATGCTGTGATGGGAAGTTATTTAAATTCAACGCTCACTATTGGACCATATAATGACACTGTTCCCAGTAATAATTTCGTTGATTTAAGTCAACTAGTTGTAAATTCATATGACCCAAATGATAAATTGGCTGAGCCGAGTGGAATGATTGAATCAGGCCAAGAAATACATTACACCATACGCTTTCAAAATACCGGAAATGCCGAAGCATACAATGTGGCTATTGTTGATACGATGGATCAAAATTTAGATTTAATGACTTTTCAATTTTTAGGAAGTTCTCATCCTTGTATTTTTACCATGGAAGGATCGGGGATTGCCAACTTTACGTTTTATAACATCATGCTGCCAGATAGCGGTACCGATATGGCCGGAAGTAATGGTTATGTAAGTTTTAAAGTAAAAACAAAGACCAACTTAACACCGTTAACAGTAATCAATAATACCGCAGGAATTTACTTTGATTTCAATCCACCTATCATCACAAATACAACTGCCGATACGATTCAAATGCCTATAATTACGAGTACGTTAGAACGTGCAAATACATATTTTATTACCGCAAAGCCAAATCCAACTGATAATAATGTGGTGTTTTCTTTTTCAAATGATGTGAATGAAACAGCGGATTTAATTATTTCAACTTTGGATGGAAAAATTGTTTTTAATAAAAGCTCTATCACATCAAAAGATATTATCAATATAGCTGGTTTAAGTCCTGGTATTTATTTCTGCCACATCGCATCAGAAAGGTATTCAGGGAATATAAAGTTGCTCAAAAAATAAAAATTTCATATGATATCAAAATAAGGGAATCAATAGATGGTTTCCTTTTTTATTTTATGGAATAAAAAGGTGGAAGATTATTAACTAATATTACTTTCGCATCGGCATGAGCAAATTGCAGCAAATACTCGACTACATTCTTTTTATTGGACTTTCTAATAATAGTCATGGCATTCATTCGCCTTTTGTATTTGACTTATACAACGAGGTATTAAATGTTCGAAAAGAGTATTATTTTTTTAGAGCAATCGAGGGAATACGACAGTCACTATTGCAAAATCACACCGAAATTGAAATGGTGGACTTAGGGGCGGGGTCAGTACTGGGAACTACATCAAAGAGAAAGATTTCATCGATTGCTGCCACATCTCTGCAATCTCCCAAACAGGCAGCATTATTATTCAGAATAGTCGATTATTTTCAACCAAATACAATCATTGAATTAGGCACATCCTTGGGTATTACTACTTGTTACATGGCTATGCCCTTGAAAAAAAGTAAGTTCATTAGTATTGAAGGTAATCCTGAGTTATCGGCCATTGCCACATCAGTGTGCCGTAAATTAGGGGCAAACCAAGTTATTTGTAAGACAGGAAGTTTTGAAGCACATTTGGAACCTTCTTTAAACGAACTAAAGCAAGTTGATTTGATGTTTTTTGATGGTAATCATCGGTACAAACCAACATGGCAATATTTTACAAGTGCTCTGCCCTACACCACCGAAAATTCAGTATTTATTTTTGATGATATTTACTGGTCAAAAGAAATGAAAGCTGTGTGGCAACAAATAAAGAATCATCCACAAGTTACGGTAACAATCGATTTGTATAAATTTGGATTAGTTTTTTTCAGAACAGGGCAGCACAAGCAACACTTTAAGCTGCGGGTGTAAAAAAATTAATTCAATGAGGATACCACAAAATAAATAATACCACCCAACAATCCTGACACAGGTATGGTTAAAATCCATGCCCAAAGTAAATTTACGGTGATGCCCCATCTCACTGCTGAAGCACGTTTGGTAATTCCTACTCCAATGATGGCACCTGTAATAGTATGAGTTGTTGATACCGGAATCCCAAGTTGGGAAACTGTGAACAAGGTTAATGCACCTGATGTTTCTGCACAAACACCCTCGAGCGGAGTAACTTTGGTGATTTTTGTTCCCATTGTTTTTACAATTCTCCAACCCCCTAACAATGTACCTAAACCAATCGCTAAATAACATGAAATGGCTATCCAAAAAGGCATAGAATCAGAGTGCACCTTTGTTTTAATTTTGTAACCTTCTTTAAGTTTATCTGTGTCTACAAAATCTTTAAATATAGCTGCGTGCTCGTAATTCGTATTTAATTTTTTCTTTTCAAAAATCAACTCATCATTCGAAGAGTCGAATATTTTATCACCCTTGGTGTATATGAGTAAATTTTTTTGATTGGCAGGATGTGGCTTTTCTTTTTTCAACTTACCTTCACCATCCTTATGCTCAATCTGCATAATTTCTGTTACTTTCAAAAAGTTGGGATAGTCACCTTTTATTTTACCCTCGCGATGCATATTACCAAATACCATGCAGGCCGCACAAATAATCCCCATTACTTTTTGTGAGTCGGCTCCACCATGCCCTAGTGAAAACGCAGCCGAAGATACTAGCTGCAGTTTTTTATACATATCTGTTTCACTGGCAGCAGTCTGTTTTTTGCCTTTTATAAAGTAGTACCAAACATAAGCTAAAATGAAAATAATAAGCGTGATAGAAAGAATATACAACATCACCGGTTTCATATCTTGATAAGCAATCATGTATTGCATTAAAAAGTAAGTGATGATAGATAACACAGCAATAAGTACCATTTTAAGATATATTTTTCTTGAAATAGTGATGAGGGAGATAACAACTGCAATGATACCACCAATTAGCGGAGCCAAAAAAATAAATAATATTACTTTTAAAATTTCGGTAGACTCAATCACAGAAAAACCAGCATGTGCTATGGCCGCTCCGGCAAATCCACCAATGAGTGTGTGTGATGAAGAGGAAGGGATGCCAAACCACCAGGTAAGTAAATTCCAAATGGTTGCAGCTATCAAACCGGCAAGAATCACATACAAGTCAATAAAATTGTTGTCAACTGTTTTGGCAACTGTATTACCCACACTCATGTCAAACACCCAAAAGGCCGAAAAATTAAATACGGCAGCCCACAGCACAGCTTGAAATGGAGAGAGTACTTTTGTAGATACAACAGTAGCAATTGAATTGGCCGCATCGTGAAAACCATTGATAAAATCAAATATCAATGCCAACAATATAATGACAAGAAGTAATTGCATGTATCGTTTAAGAATATTTTACAATGATTGACTCTAACACATTGGCTGCATCTTCACATTTATCAGTTGCAGTTTCTAAATTTTGGAGAATTTCTTTTACCCTGATTAGCTCAATAGCATCTTTTTCCTCATCGAACAACTTTGCCACAGCGGTATCAAATACATCATCAGCAAGGTTTTCGATACTGTTTATTTTAACACATATTTCTTTTACCTTTTCGATGTTTTTCAAATCCTTCAATGCCATAATACCGTTGTGCAGTTGCTCATTACCCGCTAAAATATATTGAGCAAGTTCAATCATAGCAGATGAAGGTTGCTTGAGGTTATACAACTGAATTCTCTTGGCAGAACCATGTATAAAATCCAAAATATCATCAACTACAGAAGCAAGATTGTGAATGTCTTCGCGGTCGAATGGTGTGATAAAAGAAGCACTAAGTTCATGAAATATATCATGCGTAATTTGATCTCCCTTGTGCTCCAATTCTTGAATCTGTTGTATGTATGCATCTCTCTCGCTAATATCATTGGCCTTTAGCGCCTTGATTAATATTTTTGATACATCCAACAAGTTGGCAGAGGCACGTTCAAAAAGCGGAAAAAATTTCTTATCTTTCGGAGTAAACAGTTGTAAAATATAATCAAACTTCATAGGTGTAGTTTTCTGTTTTGAAAGGCCAAAGTTAGCTGATATAGGCAAAGTAAGAGGCACTTAATAATTCCTTAACATTCAATTGATGTTAAGTTAATTCAATGTCCTTTCAAATAATAATTACACGCCTGCTATCATTCTGGTTATAAGACATGATGAGCGCAATTCACCCGAACTAAATTATCAGTAGGCACGAGGGTGCTAAACCAATTATTCCTTTAGGTTGTTCCACGTGAATGTCGATTCAAGATAAGTAATACCAATTACACTTTCAATTTAGTCCAATTTCAGCATTGCCTCATTGTACTATTTTCAAGTAGTATCGGCATTAAACATTGCATATTTATTTTTTAGTTGGACTAAAAAATAAATGCAATTGGTATAAGCGCCCAAATTTGTTTTTACCGATGTAATTTTTTTATCGGTATAAAACAATTTTACAGATTGGATTAAATGTTTATTTTCGCCTTTTGATAAACAAATACTAAACCGATGAATAACGATTTGTACGAACGAATTGAAGATGCCTTGAAGCAAATAAGACCCTTTTTGGAGGCAGACGGAGGCAATGTTACTTTAGTAGATGTTACTGACGATCATGTAGCGCGTGTTAAACTGCACGGAAGTTGTAGTACATGCAATATGAGCATGATGACAATGAAGGCCGGTGTGGAGGAAACCGTTAAAAAAGCAGTGAAAGAAATTAAAGCAGTTGAGGCAATTAACTTGCCTGTTAATGCATAACTCAATTCAATATGATGAAAGCAACTATCAATGAGCATCATTTTGAAATTGACTTTGAAGACAAACAGTTTCAAAAAGGGCGCATCAATAATCAGTCGTTTGATTTAGATATGATTAAATCTGATGATGACAGCTGGCATATCCTCAAGAACGGGAAATCATACAACATTGAAATTATCAAAATAGACCAAGCCGAAAAACGCGTTGCTCTTAAAGTCAACGGCAAAACTGCCAATGTCAAGTTGACCGACCGCTTTGACGAGTTGCTAAAAAGCTTGGGGATGGATAACATGGCATCAAAAAAAGTGCTGGAGTTAAAAGCTCCTATGCCGGGTTTGGTGCTCAATATAGTAGTGAAAGAGGGCGACAGTATTTCAAAAGGTGATGCCCTATTGGTGCTCGAAGCCATGAAAATGGAAAACAATATCAAGTCGCCTACCGATGGTATCATTAAAAAAATTCATGCTGTAAAAGGCAACGCAGTTGAAAAAAATCAGTTGTTGATTTCATTTCAATAAGCGCAAGTATGCTGGTTTCGGTAATTATTCCTTGTTACAATGTTGAGCAATATATTGCTGAATGCATTGAATCAGTGTTAAAGCAGTCGTATAAGCAACTCGAAATTATTTGTATCGACAACAATTCTACCGATCATACTTGGTCTAAATTATCTGAACTGAAAGTAGCATTTCCACAAATCATTATCGATCGCGAAAACAAGCAAGGAGCCCCGGCCGCCCGCAATAAAGGGCTTGCATTAGCAACAGGAGACTGGATTCAGTTTTTAGATGCCGATGATTTATTGCTCTCCAATAAAATTGAACATCAGATTAATCTTGCACAAACAAGCAATCATACAAATCTTGCTTTTGTGGCAGGGGTATCAACGCATCTTGATAAAAGTGGCCGGCAAACACATCAAACCGTGATTGAAAGCAATCAGTTACTTGCTCCATTCATCAATCAATGCGGTAATACGTGCGCCAATCTGTGGAAAAGGACAGATTTGATTGATGTTGGCCTGTGGGATGAAAAATTAAAAAGTTCGCAGGAAACCGATTTGATGATGCGCTTGATATTAAATGGAAAAACATATCTCGCAGATAACAATGCCTTAACAGTTGTGAGGGAGCGAAGCAGTGGGCAAATCTCGCAAAGAAATCCCGATGAAAAATGGCAACAATACATCGATATCCGATTGCATTATATCAAACAGCTGAGAGATCAATTTCCTCATCAGTATTCAGACCTGAGCGGAAAAATGTTTGATTTTGTAATGGTGTCTATCATCAATTTGTCTGCTTACGACAAAGAAAAGGCCGTTTCCTATTACCAACATCAGGTCAAAAGCCATTGGCATTCGGCAAATTCATATGGATTCAGTAAATTAAAATTGTTATTGATAAAAATATTCGGCATCAAAATTTTATTTCGCTAACAGGCATTGCTTTACGGGCATAGTATGCCGTAAGTATTGACCATGAAAGCGCTGATTAATATTACAAAATGATACTCATGACAGGCAATTATGCCTGGTGTCGGCAAATTTTAGGTTGTGCCAAAACCAAACACGTTAATTAATACCTTTGCAAACTAAAATTTAAACCAATTATGCAAGACAACACTTCAACAAGAACTGAACTTGGGAAGTTAGGAGAATTCGGATTGATCGAATTTCTGACAAAAAATATCGTTCATCGTCATTCATCAACCAATAAAGGAGTAGGCGATGATGCCGCTGTGCTTGCTTTTGATGCCGGCAAAAAATGTGTGGTTACAACCGACATGCTTGTAGAAGGCGTGCACTTCGATTTATCCTATGTTCCATTGAAACATTTAGGTTATAAATCAGTGATGGTAAATGTTTCTGATTTAGCAGCTATGAATGCTATGCCACGTCAAATTACAGTATCGGTTGCATTGAGTAACCGCTTTTCGTTGGAGGCTATTGATGAGCTCTATCAAGGAGTTTATTTGGCTTGCGAAAAATGCCAAATTGATTTGGTAGGCGGTGACACTACCTCCTCAACATCAGGATTAATTATTAGTGTTACGGCTATTGGGGAAGCAGAAGAAGAAGATCTTATTTATCGCAGCGGAGCCAAAGAAAATGACTTGATTGTGGTAAGTGGCGATTTAGGGGCAGCTTATGTGGGTTTGCAA
>JALRAS010000036.1:0-15217 GCA_023262495.1 Bacteroidia bacterium
TCCTACAAGAACATACATCGAAAAAGTGGTAGAAATGATTATTGCCTTGCGCATAGAGTTGGCATTCAGTAAAAAGGAAATCTTGAATTTTTATGCCAATAATGCACCATTCGGAGGAAATGTGGTTGGCATTGAGGCAGCTGCATGGCGTTATTTCGGGCGTTCACCAGAGCAACTGTCGTGGGCCGAATCAGCTATGTTGGCCGTGCTACCCAATGCCCCCGCACTCATTTATCCCGGTAAAAATCATGACTTGCTACTTCAAAAGAGAAATAAGCTCTTGAATAAATTATGGCGCAAGCAATTCATAGATAAAACCACTTACGAGCTTTCCTTGCAAGAGTCTATTCCCGACAGACCAAGGCCACTTCCTCAACTGGCACCGCATTTATTACAGCGTATTATCAATGAACAAAAGCAAGGCAATGAATATGAAACAACCTTAATCAAATCTATACAAAGCGATGCCGCTGAGTTATTAAATAAACATTTGATACAATATCAAAGCAATCAAATAAACAATGCAGCTGCGCTAATTGCCGATACTTATTCCGGAGAAATATTGGCATACATAGGCAATGCATACGCTAAAAATAAATTAAATCAAAATGATGTAGATATTATTGCTGCAAAGCGTAGTTCAGGCAGTTTACTGAAACCTTTTTTATATGGGTATATGCTTTCGGAAGGTAAAATTACACCACATGGATTGATTGAGGATATACCTACACAAATTGGTTCCTATGCACCCAAGAATTTTAATTTAACCTATGATGGATTGGTTCCGGCTTCAGAGGCACTGACAAGGTCGCTCAATGTGCCGGCAGTAAAAATGCTGCAGCAATATGGTTCTTCACCTTTTTTATTTCAATTAAAGAAAATGGGTTTTGAAAGTTTGGATAAATCAGCCACGCATTACGGACTCTCAATTATTTTAGGTGGTGGTGAGGTAAGTGCCTGGGATGTGGCAAGTGCCTATGCATCGATGGGGCGTATCATTGATAATTTTAATCGCTATCAAAAACATACAAGCAACAGTGTTTTTCCAATCCATTATTTAAAACAAAAAAGCGCTTTAAATAAGGCTCTTAATCGCTACGAGGTAATTTCGGCAGGGGCTATTTGGCACACTTTTAATGCGATGAATGAACTGGCGCGGCCGGAGGATTATTCTAAAAGCAATTTCTTTGCATCAACCAACAGAGTGGCTTGGAAAACGGGAACAAGTTTTGGTTTCAGAGATGCTTGGGCAGTTGGTATAAATAAAAAATATACAATTGTAATATGGATTGGTAATGCCGATGGTGAAGGTAGGCCGGGTTTAACCGGAATCAATGTAGCTGCGCCTTTGCTTTTTTCAATGTTCAATATGCTTCCTTCCTCGGCATGGTATGAGCAACCTACAGCTGATTTGAAACAAGTTAAAATATGCAGAGAAAGCGGATATGTGGCCTCCACAGCTTGTATCAATACAGTGTTGCAAGCTATACCCAAATCAATGAATAACCAACCTGCTTGTACATTTCACCGTATGATTAATCTTGACACAGACTTGAGATACAGGGTCAACAGCAAGTGTTATCCTGTTACGCAAATGAGGCAGCAATCATACTTTGTGATGAGTCCCCTACAGGAATATTTTTATCGTAAAAAACATCTCGATTATATGGGATTGCCATCCTTTTCAAAATCGTGTGCAGATGACTCACAAACAAAAAATTTCGATTTAGTTTATCCCAGGAATGGGTTTAAAATTTATTTGCCCGTAAATGAAAACAGCAGTAAAAATGACTTGATTATGAATGCCACGTGTAGTAATGCAAATGCTGTTTTGTTCTGGTATCTCGATGAACAGTATCTGGGAGTAACGAACCGATTTCATCAAATGTCAGTAAGGCCATCAATGGGGAAGCATCAATTGCTGATTGCCGAGGAAGGAGGAAAAATGTTGTCGGCCACTTTTGAAATTGTTGATAAGAAAAGGTAAAAACTCCCTTGCATTCATCTCTCCACGAGTATAAAAAATCATACATCTTTCATATGATTAATATCATTTATTCTATGCATAAGCTTGCTCAAATTTGCAGAAAAAAGAAGTATGAAAAAGTTTTTAATCCTCCACAGCATCACCATCCTTTTTATAGCGCATGCCACAGCACAACAAATAAAAAGCAACAAAAATATTGTGTGTGTTTATACCCTTGAAGGTACTGTTTTTACAGGATTTTCAGATGATTTAAATGCCGACCCAATTGCGGTTAAAGATTTTAAATTAGGGTTAGTTTATATCAAGTCTTCACAACTTAGAAATAGGCAGCTGTTTGAATTAGAAAATTATGTGAAGGTAATGCTCAATGATGGTAGAGTTATCAATGGTGCAATTGAAAGAATAGGGCATGACTCATTAACGCTGCTGCATGTTAACCTTGGGAAAATAAATATACCATATGAGGCAGTAGCAACAATAAGAGAGAGTCGCGCTGAATTATCGGGGAAATGGAATGTTGATCCTAATTGTACGCGCTACTTTTTTGCTCCTTCGGCATTCATGTTAAGAAAAGGTGAGGGATACTACCAAAATGCTTATATACTCAGTAATTCGGTTAACTATGGTGTGAGCGATCATTTTACAATTGGTGGCGGAGTTATTTTACCTATATTGTTTTACATAACGCCTAAAGTTGGATACAGCGTAAATAAGTATGTGCATGTAAGTGCAGGTATCTTAGCAGGAGGAACTTATTTGAACAAAGGTATTGGTGCAGGTATTGGATATGGATTAGTTACCTTGGGCACACGCGACTATCATTTTACTGTTGGTGCCGGATATGGTACAATTTATCAAAACGATCAATGGAAAAATACTGAAAAACCAATTATTACGCTATCAGCTAATGCGCGAATAACACGAAGGTTTTCAGTGGTAAGCGAAAATTGGATTTTTCAATTACCATTTGATAAGGAGGTACAAAGCATTGATACAATTAACGGAGGTGTGTATTACTATAGTTCAATGATAGAAACAGTAAAAAAGCAAGTATCAATTACAACGCTCGGAGGAAGATTTGTTTGGGATAAATTAACGCTCGACCTTGGGTTGCTTGCACCCATTAATTTTCAAGATGTAAATCTTGTACTCCCTTATATTGATTTGGTGGTAAAATTTTAAGCGGATTTAATTTTTTAATTAACTTCTTATCTTTGTGTAATAATTACTAATAATTTATGAAAAAGATACTTTTATTTCTGATTTGCTTGGGCAGTATCATGTGTCATGCACAAAATTTTACGCCCTTCGTTTTTCAGAATCCCAAGTATGGTTCGCATGCCATTAATTGTACAAGATGGATTGCGGGACAGAAGTTTATTGCCGTAGGTGACGCAGGTGCAATTTTACTAAGTAATGATGATGGTGCTTCATGGCAAAGAATCGCACCGTTTACCGAGCAAAAATTCAGAAGTGTTTTTGTGAAGGATAGCATGCAGTTTTTTGCTGTAGCAAGTCATGATTATGGTTTAGGTGAAATATATAAAACTGTGGATGGTGGCAATACTTGGACATTGATTTATGCCAATTCAAATATGTCATTACGCGATATTCACTTTCCAAATGATAGTATTGGCTATGCAGTGGGCTATACGGGTAAGGTGGTAAAGACTACCGATTACGGAAATACTTGGCTCGACTTTACCACACTTGGAAGCTTGAGCGGTGATTTAACCTCTGTATTTTTTCTGAATTCTGATACGGGATTTGTTGGAAGAACCAATGGTACCGCAGCAATGTACAAGACTGATAATGGTGGTCTTACTTGGAGTCAGGTTTTTGGCTATCTCGGGCAGGCCTGCTACACCATTAAGTTTTTGAATGATACCATGGGCTATGCAGGAGCATACAATAGTCGTATATTCAGAACTACCAATGCAGGCCTCACATGGACACAGCAAACTACATTTCAAACAAATGAGGAGGTAACTGCCATCGATTTTTCGGGCCTAACCAATGGTGTTGCGGTAACATCTGCATATGTTTATCGCACAAGCAATGGAACTACTTGGAGTAGTCCTTATTTAGGAGGTCCCAACTATTTATCGTGTGCTATGTCACCAAATGGCAACCTGGTGTTGGGCGACTCATACGGAGGGTTGCGCACTGCGGCCAATTTTGGGACAACCTACACTAACAATAATGCATTTACAGGGCTCTTTACTTACAAAAGAATTAAATTTTTTGATGCTCAAAATGGTTGGGTAATGGGCGAAGGCAACAACATTCTTAAAACAAATAATGCAGGCGCCACTTGGACCAACATGAATACAAGTACCTACATTGATAATCCTACAGACATGGCCGTGCTATCTGCCAACAAAGTAATTATATGTGAGTCGTATTCGGCAGGAAAAATATACACTACAAGCAATGGAGGAACAACATTTACGCAGCAAACATTAAGCGCCACCAATGGACTTAATGCCATTTCATTCCCAACTTCCAATGTGGGCTATGTGGTTGGCGATAATGGTGCCGCATTTAAAACCACCAACGGTGGTACAAGTTACACCGCTATGTCAACAGGATTTACCAATAAAATTATAGATGTTCATTTTGTTACCGATCAGCTGGGATACATTGTAAATGAATGGGGAGAAATGAAAAAAACCGTGAATGGTGGAAGCACATGGACGCTACTTAATATGGGCGCTGCAGGCAGTATCAAGCAAATTTACTTTGCCAATGCTTTAACAGGATATACCGTAAATGCCACCGGGGCAGTGTATAAAACCACTGATGGGGGTATTTCTTTTTTACCCGCGGGACAAACTTGCTTAGAAACACCTTTTGATATCTATTTTACAAATGATAGCACCGGCTTTGTGGTCGGAAGTTTTATCAATGCATCGTGCGATGTAAGTTATACAATTGATGGCGGGCAAACGTGGAATGCCATTGAATTTCCCTTTCAATATGCCGGTTGGGGTGTATTTGCATTTGATACTGCCAATGTATACCTAGTAGGGCAGAGTCAAACAATCATTAAAACAGGTAGCAATGGTATTGTAACCGCTACAACAAACAATAAAGTATCGAGTCAACCCGAAATTGTGTTGTACCCCAATCCCACAACAGGTATCGTAAATATTCAGCAAGTGTATGCAGAGCAAACGATAGTTGATATATTTGACTTGAATGGGAGTTTGGTATACCATGCCATACATGCACCCGCCAGTAATCAAATTGATGTGAGCTTTTTGAGTATGGGCTTGTACACAGTGCGAGTTGTTTCGGGCAATGCGTGCAATAATTTTAAAATATCAAAATTATAGTAAAGCCAACATGTTGAATAGCGCTTACCTTAGTCAGAGATGATTGGTTTATGCGTCTTGCTGTCAATATTTACAACGATTTATCAATATTAACTTTATTTTTCCGTTTTGGGTTGTAAATTTGAGGTCAAATGAAAGTCAAATTTATATTCCTTTTCTTATCCCTACTCACAGGTAATTTAATTATTGCGCAAGAGTTGAATTGTACTGTAAAAGTGCTAAGTCCTGCAATACAGGGTACCGAGCGCAGTGTTTTTGAAACTTTGGAAACAGCTATCAAAGAGTTTATGAATAATACGCGTTGGACAAATGATAACTTTAAGCAAGATGAAAAAATTGAATGCAACCTCACTATCAATGTTACCAAAAGAAACTCTGTGGATGAGTTTGAGGCCAATATCATTGTGCAGTCGCGCAGACCTGTTTATAAAAGTTCCTATAATACCAATTTGATTAATTACCAGGATAACGATTTTACATTTAAGTACACCCCATTTCAACCATTCGAGTTTAACGAAAATACATTTATCAATAACCTCACTTCTACGCTTGGTTATTATGCCTATATTTTTATTGGTCTAGATTATGATACTTTCAGCCCTGAGGGCGGAACACCCTACTATCAGAAAGCACAGACAATCGTAAACAATGCACAAAATGCCCCTGATAAAGGATGGAAAGCATTTGAAGGGTCAAAAAATCGCTATTGGTTGGCAGAGAATTTGGCCAATGCCAATTTTAAAGGTGTCAGATCTTGTTTGTATAATTATCACAGAAATGGACTAGATATGATGACCAATGATGTGGAAATGGCGCGAAAGAATATTGCGGATGCGCTCGATGGATTAATGAAGGTACACAATCTGCAAATGGGTTCATTTCTAATGCAGGTATTTTTTCTTGCCAAGGCCGATGAAGTTGTCAATATTTTTTCGGTGGCACCGCCTGATGTAAAGTCTAAACTTGTGCCATTACTGAATACCATAGACCCCGGTAACGTTACCAAGTACGAAAAACTACGCGTCAATTAAATTTTTATATCATATGCATGGCCATGCAAGGTTCCTTTTGAGTGCTTTTTTGATTTCATTTAATTTTATTTTAAATGCGCAGCCTGCCTATGTTTTTCACGATAAAGGAGTAGAAAAATTAGACGCGAAAAATTATGTAGAGGCCATCAAAGATTTTGATCTTGCTTTACAAAAAGATAAAAATCATGCGCCATCATATTGTGATAAAGCGCGTGCAGAAGCAGAAATTGGTAAAAAAGAGGAGGCCTTAAAAAACTTTGAACAAGCCATTAAGCTGAAAAGCGACTATACAGAAGCTTATTATTATCGTGCCCTACTTTACTATAAAATCAAAGATGATAAAGCTATTGATGATTTTTCCAAAACCATTCAACTAAGCCCCAAAAATGTCGATGCTTATCTGAAAAGAGGAATGTGTTACTTTGCAAAAAAGCAAGAACAAGATGCACTCAAAGACTTCAATAAAGCCATAGAATTAAAGTGCAACAATATTGATGTTTACTATTTACGCGGTAAGTTATTAGCACAAAAAGGAAATACCTCCGATGCTTTGTTGGATTTTAACGAAGTCATTAAAAATAATCCCACGCATTCAGAAGCACTATTGCAAAGAGGGAAAATATATTTGACTCAAAAAAAGTTTGAAGCTGCACTAAAAGATTTGAATGCCTGTGTTGCCAACAGACTGAGCACCGAAGAAATATATGCCACACGCGCTGCCTGCTACATGCAGATGGGAAAGCTTGATGATGCTTTGAAAGATTATGCCACGCTCATTGATATTTTTAAAACAAGGGATATTGAAGTGTATTTCATGCGCGCAAATGCCAATTTTAAAAAGAATGATTTGGCCGCAGCGTTGAAAGACTGCAATAAGATGCTTGCGCTTAATCGTGAGTCGGCAGCGGCCTATTTGCTCCGAGGAAAGATTTATTTGCAACAAGGGAAATCTAAATATACACCTGCCATGAATGATTTCAAAAAGGTATGTGAATTAGAACCAAAAAACCTTGAAGCTTGGAGTAAGCGAGGAGACCTATTGTTTAAAACTGCCAAATACAACGAGGCCATTGAGGCCTTAAATACGTGTATTGAACTTAAAAGTGATGCCGAATTTTATTACACTAGAAGTAAGTGTTACTATAAAACAAACAATAAAAAAGCATGCTGTGCCGATCTTCAAAAGGCATCCGATATGGGAAACCGAGAAGCTAAAAAAGATTTGGGTGTAGTGTGCATTTAAAAAGCTATGCGAATGAGAAAAATGAGATGGATAGGAATTATTGGTGCTTCACTTGTTATTGTAATTACAATCATATTGAAATTGATAAAAGTGAATGCCGTTTTCATGATACCTTTCCTGCTACCTTTTTTGGTGATGATTTTGATTGATATGTCTGGCAGGCGAGGTGAGCAATAGCAAACAGTTGCCCCCAACATTTTTGCTATATTGATTGTTTATCAGATAGCAAGGTTTTAAATGTGTTTGCTCATACTGCTGGAACACCCTAAATGCTCCGCTTAGCTTCCTTTAGCACCTTGCAGTATCGCGCTTATTTTAGTATTTTTGTAACCACACGTGCAACTATGAAAACAAAATTATTCCTGCTACTGCTGCTTACAATGTTCCTGAAGCATCAAGCAAACGCCCAGTTATACTTTAATCGTACCGATACTGTTGATGTGCAACTGATCAATGGAACACCACTTAAAAATGCTTGGGCGGGTGGTTTGAATTTCTTACAAGTTTCTGATATTGACCTTAACTATGATGGAGTGATGGACTTGTTTGTTTTCGACCGCACAGGCAATAAAGTTTCTACTTTTATCAATAGTGGCATACCAAATACAGTTGATTATACCTACGATCACAGTTACGTGTCAAAGTTTCCCAAATTACAAAGCTGGGCAATTTTACGCGATTACAATTGTGATGGTAAGATGGATATTTTTACGCACACAAATCTTGGAATAAAAGTGTATAAGAATGATGGAGATGCTGTTAATGGATTACATTTCACATTGGTTAAACAAACAGTTTATTCTTACTACATCGATACCAATCCTCCTTCCAATTATCTTAATTTGTATGTAACAAGTACAGATATTCCTGCTGTATATGATGTGGATAATGATGGAGACTTAGATATTTTGACCTTTGATTTTGTTGGGAGTCGTATGCAGTATAACCGAAATTTTTCAATTGAAAATTATGGCACATGCGACTCACTTAATTATTTTATGCTCGTTGACGAGTGCTTTGGAGATTTTGACGAAAACTTTAGCACCAATTCGGTTACGCTCGATGTCTGCGGTCCCAATGATCATATTTCGCCTAATCACGATAATAATGATGACAGAGCTACACGACATGCGGGCTCTTGCACCCTTTGTGCCGACCTGAATGGCGATACAATTAGGGATTTGATAATTGGCGATATCTCCTTCAATAATTTAACCTATTTAGAGAATGGTGGTACTTTACAGTTTGCCGATATGGTATCGCAGCAAACTAATTTTCCTGCCAACACCACACCGGTTGCAGCTCCATTATATCCCTGTGCTTTTTATGTAGATGTAAATAATGATAGTGTCAGAGATTTGTTGGTTAGTCCTAATTCTAACAGCTGCTCTATCAGCGATAAATCGCTTTGGTATTATAAAAATATTAATACTGATGACTCAGCTAATTTTCAGTTTGAACAAATGAATTTTCTGCAAGGTGAAATGATTGAACTGGGTGAAGGCGCCTACCCCCGTTTTGTTGATTTCAATAATGATGGTCTTACAGACATGGTTGTAGGAAATTATGGATATCCAGACAATGGATGTGTATATACTTCTAAACTTACTGCACTTAAAAATATTGGTAGTGCTACTTCCCCAAAATTCGAATTATTTACAAAGGATTATGCATCATTAGGGGCACTTAATCTGCAAAACTTGGTGCCAACCTTTGGCGACTTAGACAGCGATGGCGATATGGATATGCTTGTTGGCGCTAGTGATGGTAGATTATACTACTATCAGAACGTGGCAGCACCGGGCTTGCCTGCCAACTATGTGCTCAATAGTGGCATGTTTTCCGGTATGTTGATTGGGCAGTTCTGCTCCCCGCAATTGGTAGATGTTAATCGTGATAATAAACTCGATATTTTGAGCGGCAGAAGCAACGGACGTTTGAATTATTACAAAAATATAGGAACGGTTTCCAATCCGGTTTTCTCTGCTGACAGTGCCAATTATTTCTTTGGTAACGTGAGTGTGCTGCCTATAAATGTTTCCAATGGTTTTAGCTTTCCATGCCTTTTTAATGTTGACGGACACTACGAGTTGCTCGTTGGCTCTTCCAATGGTAAAATATATCATTACACCAATATTGATAATAATTTAAACGGTGCATTTACATTGCTTGATTCAACACTGCAAGATTTGTATGAAGGTGAACGTTGTGCTCCTATTGTGTTTGACATCAATAACGATACACAGCAAGATATGGTAGTTGGAAATTTTAGCGGAGGATTAAGTTTTTTTGTTGGTGATTCTTTGGCCGGAACACAACAAATAAGAGAGCTTGCATTCAATCCACAAGTTCAATTATTTCCCAATCCGGTGGATGAATTGTTGATGTTTAGAATGAATGATTTACTGAAGCTATATCCTATACAACTTGAAATTATCAATATACAAGGACAGGTGGTGTATACTGAATTATTTCCTGCAGGAACACTCAATGCATTAACCACCTCTATGTTAAAGCCGGGTATTTATTTCTGCAAACTTTCAAACGGATTTTTTGTTGATACATCAAAATTTGTGGTACAACGTTAATGTTGGTAAGCAGTGAAAGTTCATGATATGAAATATATTTTTGTTCTGCTTGTTCTGATGTTACTATTCGGAACATGCAGGGTCGACAATAATATTTTGATTAAAACCGGGGGTAATTATCCTAAAGATATTGGGATGATTATGCTGAATAAATGTGCGGTCAGTGGTTGTCATAATGATATCAGTAAGGAAGCCGCATCTGGTTTATCGCTCACCAGTTGGAATAAGTTGTTTGAAGGTACCAGAAATGGAGCAGCAGTAATTCCATACAATCATGGGCAAAGCACCATGTTTTTGTTTTGCAATACATTTGATGATTTAGGTGTATCTGCCAAGCCAACTATGCCTATTAATGCACCTGCCCTTACAAAAGATGAAGTCGTTGCCCTTAGAAATTGGATTGACTTTGGGGCACCTGACGATAAGGGTTTTGTAAAGTTTAGTGATAACCCCAATCGATCTAAATACTATGTTTGCAATCAAGGTTGTGATTTGATCACAGTTTTTGATGCTGAAACCGACTTGCCTATCAGATGTTTTGAAGCCGGTCAATTTAAAAATAGGATTGAATCACCTCATCAAGTTCGTGTTGCCCCTGATGGCCTGCACTATTATGTGATTTTACTAAATGGAACTGTATTACAAAAATTTAGTGCCATAGATGATTCGTTTGTTTCACAAGTTTTTATTGGAAACGGTAGTTGGAATACTTTTGTGATTACAAAAGACTCAAAATATGCTTTTGCAGTTGATTACAGTGCAGGTGATGGACCTGCGCCAGGGCAAGGAAGGGTGAAATATATTGATCTTACCACTATGGAGGTGAAAGCCACCTATGTAGGTTCGGGATTGTTTGCCTACCCGCATGCTGTGGCGCTCAACAATAGCGAAGATATGCTTTATGTATTTGGACAGGAGGCAAGCTTTTTTTACAAAGTAAATATGAAAGTCAACCAAGGAAACTCACCCTTGTTACCCGAAATAAGCGGCATGATTACACTCGATCAATCTAACGGTTTATTATTAAAACCGCATGAATGTTTGTTTACTGCTGATGGTAGTCGATATATTGTTTCATGCCAAAATACCAATGAAATAAGGATTTACAATACAGCAGACGATAAGTTGTTGAAAGTAATTCCTGTAGGTACCTTCCCTCAAGAATTGGCTATATCTGAAAGCAAGCAATACCTATTTGTGACTTGTATGGAAGATGCTGTTAATTTTCCGGGTAAACGTGGCTCAGTGGCTATCATCGATTTAAAAAGTCTTTCGCTCATGAAGTATGTTTATACCGGTCATCAGCCGCATGGAATTACTGTAAATGAAGCAAAAAGTGAAGTCATTGTGGTGAACAGAAATACCGCAAGCGGTGGGCCTGCTCCACATCACACCACAGCATGCGGTGGACGAAACGGTTACATTTCATACATTGACTTAAACACCCTTGAAATGATACCGGGTAAAAAAGTTGAAGTGTCTGTTGACCCTTACTTTGTGAGTCTCAGAAAATAATCAGGAACGTATTGAACAATTAAGAAAACTGACGGTGCTCTGTTTTAAATAATTCTTCATTAGGCAGTGATTTAAAATAAGCGTAGGTTATTTTCAAACCTTCTGCTCTGCTCACTTTGGGCTCCCACCCAAGAATTTCTTTTGCCTTTGTAATATCCGGTTTACGTTGCTTTGGATCATCGGCCGGCAATGGTAAACTGATTAATTTTTGATTGGCTCCGGTAAGTTTTAGTATCTCATCACCAAATTCTTTGATGGTAATTTCGCTAGGGTTTCCAATGTTTACTGGCAAGTGATAGTTGCTTAACAACAAACGATAAATACCCTCAACCAAATCGTCAACATAACAAAATGATCGCGTTTGAGAGCCATCACCAAACATGGTTAAATCTTCGCCACGGAGCGCTTGTCCAATAAAAGCGGGTAATACACGACCATCATTCAGACGCATACGCGGACCATAGGTGTTAAAAATTCTTACAATGCGTGTTTCAATATGATGCACATTATGATACGCCATTGTGATGGCCTCCATAAAGCGTTTGGCTTCATCGTAACAACCTCTTGGACCAACTGGATTTACATTTCCCCAATAATCTTCGGTTTGTGGATGCACAAGCGGATCCCCATATACTTCAGAAGTAGAAGCAACCAACACACGCGCTTTTTTTGCCCTTGCCAAACCTAATATGTTGTGCGTTCCAAGGGAACTTACCTTGAGCGTTTGAATAGGAATTTTTAAATAGTCGATAGGACTTGCAGGAGAGGCAAAATGAAGGATATATTTGATATCCCCCGGCACATGTACAAACTTGGAAACATCATGATGATAAAATTCGAATTGTTCCAACTTCATCAGGTGCTCAATATTTCTGAGATCACCGGTTACCAGGTTGTCCATGCCAATTACGTGATATCCTTCTTTGATAAATTTGTCGCACAAATGCGAACCTAAAAAGCCCGCTGCACCTGTTATTAATACTCTTTCTCTGCTCATAGTGTGATATTTATTTTTTTACTCATTGAGTAATGTTTTTTTTACGGCTGCCAGTATTGCAAATGCTTTTTCCTTGTCGGCTGCTTCGGCATAGGTGCGCAATACAGGTTCGGTGCCTGAGGCCCTAATCATGAGCCATTCGTTGTCAGAGAAAAAGAATTTCCAACCATCAAGGTCTTCCACGCGTTGCACCTGATAGGGGCCAAATGCTTTGTAACTATTGTTTTTACAATGCTCAACAATATTATTTTTAACTTCTTCTTTTAAATGCAAGTCGTTTCGCTCAAACCAAAATGTACCAGTAATATCGTACACTTCCTTAATCAGCTCTTTCAGTGATTTACCGGTTTTAGCCATAAACTCCCAAATTACCAATCCCATCCAAATACCATCTCGTTCAGGGATGTGCCCTTTAATAGCAATGCCTCCGGATTCTTCTCCACCCAACAATACATCTTCTTTTACCATGATGCTGCAAATGTATTTGAATCCGATTTTTACCACCTCTAAGTCCAAACCATAATGGTCGCACATGTTTTTTATTTTAACGGTGGTAGAAAATGCAGTACATACCTTGCCATGCATTTGCTTATACTTTACCATGTAGTGAATAAGCAGCAGGATGATATGATGAGAATCAACAAAATCGCCCTCGCTGTTATATAGTCCAATGCGGTCAGCATCTCCATCGGTAACAAGTCCGCAATCAATATCACCGCTTATTTTAATTAGATCAGAAAATTCGGTCAGATTCTTGTGTATAGGTTCTGGTGCTTGTCCATCAAATGAGGGATTATAATCGCAATGTAAGAAAGTAATGTCGGGAAATAATCTGCGCATCACATTTTGACCCGCACCATACATGGCATCATAGGCAAATTGCATGTTAGCATTTCTGATTGCATTCAAGTCAAAATTTTTCTCAACATGCTCCACATACATGCTTTCCAAATCAACAATTGTGGCCTTGCCCAAAGCCACCCATTCATCAATTGACTTTGCTTTAAGGTTGATACTGCAAGTGTCTGCAATCATATCCTCTATCTCTTGCACTAATTCGGGCATGAGCGGTCCACCATAGCTACCTTTGATTTTAAATCCATTGTATGCAGGAGGATTATGACTAGCTGTAATAATTATGCCTAAATCGGTTCCCAACTTCACTGCTCCTAAAGATATCATTGGTGTAGAAACAAAATTGCGCGCAATGCTTACTTTGATACCATGGTGAATCATTACCTGTGCGCATGTTTCGGCAAAAAGCTGACCGGCAAACCTACAATCATGACCAATTACAACCGACTTTGATTTTCCGTTTTTTAGTAACCATTTGGCAGTAGCTTCTGATACTCTGGCTACGTTAGCAACTGTAAAATCTTCTGCGATGATCGCTCTCCATCCGTCTGTTCCAAATTTAATTTTAGTCATACATTGTAATTTAAAGGTGGGCAAAGATACTATTTAACATAAAAATAAATCATTAATAATGCTTTTTTTTGAATTTGCTCGATTGCTAAGGTTGATTATTGCATTTCCGAATATACACCTAAAAGTATAGCACTGATGAACTTTTTAACCGATCTCAAAAAAAATTATTATATTGGCTCTCTGTTAAAATATTTGTGAAAGAGTTAGAATCTAAAACGAGAGAAGAACTGATTGCTGAAATCGAGATGCTGAGAAGCAAAATTGATTCCACTGATTTTTATTTTCCCGGATTAAATGTCATTAGGAAGTTCGAGCGCCTTAATAGTCTTAGTCTTGATAAGTACCGTTTGTTATTCCAAAAATCCAATGATGTAATTCTGGTGATTCAAAGAAATGTTATTGTTGAATGTAACGATAGAACAGAACAACTTTTTTTAGCCAATAAAAAATTATTTATCGGTAAGTCAATATGGGATTTATGCCCTATGACACAGGCAGACGGATCAAACAGTAAGGAAAAAATTTCTCAATTTATTCGCCATTCAAATTTGAATAGTGACATTAAGCTGCAGTTAAAGATGCTGAAAAAGAATGGTGATTTGTTTGATGCGGAAATTAATATTACCGATTTAACCGTTGGTGATGAAAACATGATTCAAGCCATTATAAGGGATGTTTCAGATAGAATTGCACTTAGCAGGTTGCTAAGAGATGAATACGATAGAAGAATAGAGGAGCAGGACATCACACAAAGCGGTAATTGGGAATTTAATGTCAATAACTATGATGTGTATTGGTCGCCTTCTGCCTTTACCATTCATGAAATTTCAAACAAACAGAATCCGCCAGGGTTGAAGAAATATTTTGAAAAGCATGTGCATCCCGATGAGCATGATTCCTTGTTTCAGGCCATTCAGGAGTGTATCAGAACCGGTGATAATTTTAACATGGATTATAAAATTATTACAGGTAAAAAGCGCATCAAATATTTGCATGTAAAAGGTAAAGCAGTGTATGACCTTGAGGGGCAGGTTCAGAAAATTGTGGGAACTGTAGTGGATATTACCGATCGAAAAATTCTTGAACTTGA
>JALRAS010000036.1:15227-24160 GCA_023262495.1 Bacteroidia bacterium
GGAAAATATGCCCGAAGGTGTGGTTATTTTTACCCGCGAAGAAATTTTATATGCCAATATGGGTGCTTGTCAAATAGTAGAAGTGCCTTCTGTTGCTGATATGAAGTGCAAGCACGGTATTTTTGATTTTATTCTGCCGCGTGATAAATCAGAAATTGAAAGGAAAATCAAGCTTATTTTTAAAGGTAGAAAATTCGGCCCTGTTGAGATGAAGTTATTTACATCTAAAAACCATGAGATTGATATAGAAGCGCGTAGTAATATTGTTTTGTATAAGGGAAAAACCGCTATTCAGGTTATTTTTGGTGAGATTACCTATCGTAAGCAGGTTGAGAGATCGCTGCAAGAAAGGGAGAGACAGATGAGTACACTGATTAGTAATTTACAAGGGATGGCTTTTCGTTGTAAAAATGATAGGCAATATACCATGGAATTTGTGAGTGAAGGTTGCAAAGAACTTACAGGTTATAATGAATTAGAGCTTCTGAATAATAGTGTGATTAGCTACAACCACATCATAATAAAAGAAGATAGAAAATATGTTTGGGAGCAAATACAAAATGCGCTGAAACTTAAAGAGACTTACTCTGTTGACTATCGTATCAAAACCAAACATGGTGAGTTAAAATGGTTACACGAGAATGGAAAAGGGATATTTAATGAGGATGGTATTGTAATTGCCATTGAGGGATTTGTAACGGATATTTCGAAAGAAAAGAATACTGAATATGAGTTGCAAAAAAGTCATGAAAATTATAAGAATTTAGTTGACTTTATTCCGGAGGGAATAGTGATTCATCAGCATGGAAAGATCCTTTTTGTTAACCACAAGGGCCTCATGTTTCTAGGGTATAAAAGGCAGGAGGATATGTTGGGAATGTCTATTTTGGATTTTGTGCAACCGGAATTTCAACCTGCGTTCAAGAAGAAGATTGTTGATGCCCATAAGGGAAAAGAGGACGTATTTTTTGAGTTGGATATAAAATCCAAAAATGGCAAGGTGCTGCAGGTTGAAACACGCAGTATGCCGTATAATTATCAAAACGAATCATGCATTTTGCTTGCCATACACCCAATAGGAACCGAAAAGTTATTGGTTCGCGAAACCTTGAGAGCGCAAATTGCGGAGGAAACCAACCAAAAACTTAAAAACGAAATCGCGCAAAAGGAGTTAGCCAAAAAAGAGTTGTTGAAGTCGCAGGAATACACAAAAAGCATCATCAATAGTTCTTTGGATATGATTCTTGCAAATGACAATAATCTTGCAATAACAGAGTTCAACCGAGCTGCTCAAATTATTTTTGGTTACTCAGATGATGAGGTTATTGGAAAACCTATCAGTATGCTATACTCCTCAATGGATGCCTTTAAATTTGTTCATGAAAGAATGCTTGTAGATGGAGTTTTCTCGGGAGAAGTGACCAATCGAAGAAAAAATGGTGAAATATTTGAAAGCTTTGTAACAGCCACAGGTTTGTTCGATGAGCAAGGAAAGAATATTGGCAGTATGGGAGTATCACGAGATATTACCAAGCTTAAAAAGGAACGTGAAAGATTACATCTTAGTGAAGAAAGATACAAGGCGATTTACAATCAGGTTTTCATTGGTATTGCACGTATTGATCTAAGCGGAAAATATGTTCAGGTAAATCAGCGATTTTGTGATATGCTTGGCTATTCCGAGTCGGAACTTTTAGCCATGAGTTTCCAGGATATTACACTGCCCGAAGAGTTGGATTTCCGTCAGAAACAATTTGAAGATATCGTTCATTCAAAGATTTTAAATTTTACGGTAGAACGAAAGTATAAACACAAAACCGGCAGAATTATTGAAACCAATGTAAATATTACCTTGGTTTTAAATGAATATCAAGATCCGGCATATTTGGTTTTAGTTTGTGAAGACATCACCGAAAGTAAAAAGAACCAAGAGTTATTACAGCTGCAAACTGCAAAGCTCAATTCCATTATTGAAAGCAGCAACTATCTGGTAATGGCAGTTGATAGGCATAGTAAACTTTCTATTTTTAATACCAATACCGCACATTGGCTTGAAGATTTGTATGGGGTGAAACCATATGTGGGTTTGGCGATGGATCGTCCACCCATATACAGCGATGAAAAAGTAAACCGCAACTGGAATAAAAAAATGAAGGAGGCTTTAGGGGGTTCAACTAAACATTTCGAAACCGTTATCACAAATAAAAAAGGTGTTCAAAAAACTTATGAAATTTTCCTTAATCCTGTTAGAAATGAAAACACCGAAATCAATGAGGTAGCAATCATTGCCTATGACATCACAGAAAAGAAAAAAACTGAAGAGAAAATTGTCAATCAGAGTGCGAAGTTGACGGCTATTTTTCAAAATAGTTCTCATCAAATTTATACCATTGATTATAACTATCGACTCACCTCTTTCAATGAGTTGTTTGCGCAAACAGCTGTGCAGGATTTTCGTATACAACCCAGCATAGGTGCCGATATGAAAAATTTTGCACAATTACTGTTGCCCGGAGCGGCTGCTCAAAATTTTTTAAAATATCACAGGCAAGCATTAAAAGGAAAATCCCTACAGACCGAGGTGAAAGTATTGAATCACGAAGGCCGTGTTACTTATTATTTGATTTACCTAGATCCAATTATTTTGCCTGATAGTAAGGTGTATGAAGTGTCGTACATTGCACATGATATTACCGACAGAAAGTTGGCAGAAAAAAGCATAGTTGAATCACTTAAGGAGAAAGAGGTGCTGTTAAAGGAAGTGCATCATCGTGTAAAAAATAATCTGCAAGTAATATCAAGCATACTCAATCTTCAAAAAGCATATTTGAAGGATGCTAATTCGTACCAAGTATTTTCTGAATTGCAAAATAGGGTGCGCTCTATGAGCTTTATTCATGAAAGTTTATATCAATCTAAAGATTTTAGCAGTCTTAATTTTGGAAGTTATATTGTAAATTTATGTGACAACTTGAAAGGAAGTTATCAAGCAGATGAAGAACAGATCACACTTGAAGTGATTACCGACAATATTTTTCTGAATTTGGATGTTTCTATACCTTGCGGACTCATTGTAAATGAACTGATTTCAAACGCATTTAAATATGCATTTCCCGATGGAAGAAAGGGGAAAATTAGTATTAAAGTACAACAGACTAATAATTTTGTCGAAATTATTGTGGCTGATGATGGTGTTGGCATCAAACCTGAAATTGACATCAAAAACACTGAATCCATAGGTCTGCAGCTTGTTACCTCCCTTGTTGATCAGTTAGGTGGCGAACTTACTCATCGAAATATTTTTCCGGGAACCGAAATAAAATTTAACTTTAAGATTTCAAATAAAAATTAATTATCATGAGTAAAACAAATATTCTAATTGTTGAGGATGAAAGTATTGTTGCAAAAGATATTCAACAAAGTTTAAAAAAGTTAGGTTACAACGTTGTTGATGTTGTTTCAACTGGGGAAAATGCAATTGTATCAGCAACCGAAAAAAATCCTGATTTGGTATTGATGGACATTATGCTAAAAGGTTCGATGAGTGGGATTGAAGCGGCACAAGTCATTAAAGAAAAGCTCAATATTCCTGTTATTTTTCTAACAGCTTATGCGGATGAGAGCACTTTCAGCAAGGCTAAAATCACCGAACCATATGGCTATATTATCAAGCCATTTAAAGAGGTTGATTTGCACACTTCCGTAGAAATGGCAATTTACAAGCACCAAAAGGTAACTGAAGTACAAAAGGAAAGAGATTTCTTATACTCTTTAGTGGAAAGTAAAGATGCATCAAGAGACAGTATTTTCATCAGAGCCAACAGCCGTTTAACCAAGGTTAAAAATGTGGATATTGTGTTTATTGAAGCTCTTAAAGATTATGTAATTGTAAATACCACCACCACCAGATATACCATACACAGCACCATGAAAGATATTCTTTCAAAGTTGCCTCCATCAGAGTTCATCAGAATTCACCGTTCCTTTATTGTTCGAATTGAGTGCATTGCTGCTATTGAATATCCTAACTTAATTTTAGATATCGACAAGAAGATCTTGCCTATTGGCGGTTCTTATCGTGATGATTTGTTGAATAAAATTAACCTCATATAAAAGCTTGTTTGTCGCGTATTTTCTCATGGATATTTAGGCTACGTGGCTGGAAGTTGAAAGGCGAAATTCCGGCCGGACTTAATAAATGCGTGATTATTGGCGCGCCCCACACAAGCAATTGGGATTTTGTATTTGCACTAGGAGCTTTGCGTCTGTTTGGATATCGTGTAAATTACATGATTAAAAAAGAATTGTTTGTTTTTCCGTTCTCGTATCTGCTAAAGAAGTCAGGAGGCATTGCCATCGATAGAAAAAGCAATCATTATATTGTAGATGAAATGGCTTCGAGAATTGCTGCTTCTGATCAAATGTATTTGGTAATGGCTGCCGAAGGCACACGTAAAAGGGTTGATCATTGGAAATCAGGTTTTTATTATGTGGCCATGAAAGCCAATGTGCCGGTGATTGCAGGCTTTTTAGACTATGCCAAAAAAGAAGCCGGCTTTGGTCCTGTAGTGCAACTGACCGGCAATGTTGAAAATGATATGCTAAAGTTCAGAGATTTTTACAAAGATATAACTCCACAAATTAAAAATAACTTTAACGTAAGTGGGGTAAAAATAGCACCTCGTAAGTCTCTTTAGCCGGTAAGCAATTTCTACCTACCTCAAAGTAAAGTATTTTTCATGTTTTGTTCAGTCGGTCGGTAAGGTTGTAATGTAAGAGAAATTTGCGTTGCCTTTTAACTCTGTAGCCACAAGTTTCTGTACGATTGGTCATGATCATACATAGCTGCTTGCTTCTCCATATTAAATACTCTGTTTTCTCTAGGATCGTTTCCTACACCTGCCACATACATCCAATTTCCCCAATTGCTGCATACGTCATAGTCAATTAATTGCTCTTCGAAATAAGCAGCACCATAGCGCCAATCAAGTTTAAGATTGTGACACAAGTAACTTGCAACATTTTGTCTGCCCCTGTTGCTCATAAATCCCGTTAGTTTTAATTCAATCATGTTGGCATCAACAAAATCAATTCCGGTGTTGCCATTTTTCCATTTTTCGAACCAACCGGCATGATGCTTATTCAATTTCTCATTGCTGTTTCTAATGCCTGCTTGTAAAAAGAAATGATGCTGATGTTTCTTCATCATGAATCTAAAATAATCACGCCACAACAATTCAAATATCAACCAGTAGGTAGACTTATTGGCACCAAAAGTATCTTCATATGATTTTACCATGTAGTAGATATACCTGGCCGAAATACATCCCATAGCAAGCCAAGCAGAGAACTTGCTCGAATAGTTGGCTCCAATCAATTGATTTCTTGTTTCCTTGTATGCGGATAAAGATTTTGTTTCAAAAAAATAATGTTGAAGTCTTCTCAAAGCTTCTTCTTCGCCTCCTTTAAATGCGAGACAAGCGCGTTTGTCAATACTTGTTTCTTTGATGCCAAGACTCATTAAAGAAGGCAGTTGCAATGTTTCTATCGGGGGAGATGATATTTTTTCGGGTGCCTCAAACAAAGTTCTGATTTGTGCATCTTTCTCTACCTTTTTTCGAAAGGAAGTGAACACCTCGGGAATATCTTTTAAGGCAAATGGGAGATCTTTAGCATGATAAAGCGTGCTTGTGCTGTATACTTCAACAGGTATTTGAAGTTTCCACAAAGCAGCCTCTAAACTTGCATGGGTGGCTAGCTCCTCGGGTGCAACTTCTTTCTTTGCAAATAGTTTTTGCGCCTGATACCTTGCAGCTACTTTGGGAATTTCTATTTCCGGTTTGCCTTTCAGCACCAACAATCCTGAGCCCCTTTGGCGTAATTGCTCATCTAAATTTTGTATTGACTCGTATAAAAATTGTGCCCTAAAAGCACCTGTTTTTAATGTTCCAAAACTTGTTTTGCCAAACTGCGATTCATCAATTACATACACGGGAATAATGCTCTCGCACTGCTTTATTGCGCTAATCAGCGTTTCGTTGTCCCTAAGTCTTAAATCTGTTTTAAACCAAACGATACCTGTTTTCATTTATAATTCATTTATTTGTTTAAGATATTTTTCGGCTTGTGTTAAGATGTCTGCTTTGTCTTGTGGGCTCATCCTTTTCCAAACATTATACATCATGCCAATACGTGGATTTTTTGCCAATTTACTTTCGTGACGGTCATAAAAATTCCAATACAAGCTATTGAAAGGACAAGCTTTATCACCTGTTTTTAAAGCTTTGTTGTAGTAGCAACCGCTGCAATAGGAGCTCATCTTATGAATATATGCCGAGGCACTCACATAGGGTTTAGAGCCTACAATTCCACCATCGGCAAACTGACTCATTCCGCGCGTATTGGTAATTTCAACCCATTCAAAAGCATCAATATAAATGCCCAAATACCAGGCATCTACCTCGTCAGGATGCACACCTGCCAACAAAGCAAAGTTGCCTGTAATCATCAACCTTTGAATGTGATGTGCGTATGCATACTGCAACGACTGTTGTATGGCATTTTTAAGACAATTCATTTTTGTTTTGCCCGTCCAATACCAATCGGGCAGTTTTTCATTGTGTTCAAAGTAGTTGAGTTTGGCATATTCAGGCATTTTTAGCCAATAAATGCCGCGCATGTATTCTCTCCATCCAATGATTTGTCGCACAAAACCTTCAAGTTGATTGAAGGCTATCATAGCACTGTTTTTTTCGTAAGCCGCAATGGCACTATCAATAACTTCCTTTGGTGAAATCAGCTTGATGTTCATGGCAAACGACAGTCGTGAGTGATACAGCGACCATTCACCCGGAACCATGGCATCTTGGAAGGTGCCAAACAAGCTCAAACAATGTTCGTTAAAAAAATCAAGTAATGCCAACGATTGTTTGCGTGTTACAGGCCATATAAAATTATTGGCATCAATTGTTCCAATTGTTTTCACATTGGCATTTTTAATTTCCTCAACAATTTCTGATACCTTGTTCGAAAATAAGAGTGGCGCAACCGGTTTGTGATCTTTTGGAAGCTTTTCTCTGTTGTCGTGATCAAAATTCCATTGTCCATGCAAGGGCTCGGTATCATTGATCATTAGCACATGATGTTTCTTGCGCATGTAGCGGTAAAAACTCTCGAGCAAAAATGTTTTCTTGCCTTTGAAAAAATTACCCAATTCGTTGCGTGAGGTGTAAAAATGCTCACTATCGTATGCCTTATAGGAAAATGAAGCATGCTGCACAAATGCTTTCAGGTGCTCATCAACACGGTATTCATCGGGCTCTTGATACTCAAAGTGAGTAAATGCATGTTGCTGCATTAAATATGCAATATTTAAATCAAATTGTTGTGCATTGTGTTTGTCACTCAAATGCAAATAAATAACCTGATGATTTAGTTCTTTAAGTGTAGCTGCAAAGGCACGCATAGCAGCAAATATTCCTGCAACTTTTTGTATATGATGGGTAGCATAATCTGTTTCAGATTTAATTTCCATCAGCACATAGGTCACTGCATCATCAACACTACCGAACCATGAATGATGTATGTTGAGCTGATCGCCAAGGATAAGTCTGAGTGTACGGTCTTTTTTTAAATTCATTTTACCTTATTGTTTCTGCATCTGTCGCTGCAATATTTTACATCTTCCCAATTTTTTTCCCACTTTTTTCTCCAACTAAAAGGACGCTTACAAGTGAGACAATTTTTATGTGGCAAATGTGCTTTTTTTACTCCTTTCACCGTACTTGTTTTATCATTCAAAAAATAATTATCGATGATTAGTTAAGCACGTAAATACTTATATTAAGCACCGAGGCAAACGTTACCCACAGTAAGTAGGGTATTTGAAGCAGGCCGGACCATTTATTTATTTTGTAAAAGTTGAGTATCATGTAAATGATGCTTAACCACAAAGTGATTATTTCTACAGCTGCCCATCCGGGCGATTGCAGACTAAAAAATATCACACTCCAAAAAAAGTTGAGCACGAGTTGAATGCTGAAAATAATCAGCGATTTGTTTTTGTTGCTGTGCTTCGCATTAATAATCATGCCTAATGAGATTCCCATGATCAAGTAAAGAAAGGTCCAAACCGGGCCAAAAAGATAATTTGGCGGATTAAAAAAGGGCTTGTTGAGTGTTACATACCACGTTGCAATATTTGATGCGGTGAAATAGCCCGATAAGCCGCCAACGATTAGCGGCAACATGATGCATGTGGTATATTTAAGAAACGTTCTCATGCTTATTGAGGAATGATTTAGGATTATTTACATGCTTGGCCAGGATGCGTTTGCCTTCTGATTTTACCTCTTCATTTTTTCGATATTTCCACACCACTTCAGAGGCTCTTTTTCTGCTTTCTTCCACATCAACGATAGGTGCAGGATAATCTTTTCCGATGATACAGTGATACAGTTCTTGCTCAATGAGACTCAATTTATGTGGCTCGTGTATGAGGCTTGCCGGAATATGTTTGAGTTCGGGCACCCATTGTTTGATGAAGAGTCCATCGGGATCATGCTCTTCAGAATTTTTTATGGGATTGTAAATTCTTATGGTATTGATACCTGTTGTGCCGCTCTGCATTTGTAGTTGTGGGTAATGAATGCCGGGTTCGTAATCCAAAAATTGCTTGGCTAAAAAATGTAATTCGCGCCAATCTTGCCAAAGGTTAAAAACAAAAAAGGAAACCACCATGGCACGCATTCTAAAGTTAATATAGCCCGTAGCCACCACACAACGCATGCAAGCATCCACCAATGGTATGCCTGTTTTGCCTTGTTGCCATGCGTTGATGTAATGTTCGTTTTTGGGTTTATGCAACGCATCGTAGGCGCGGTTGATATTTTCAAATTCGTAACGACATTCATCTTCAAATTTTTGAATGAAAT
>JALRAS010000037.1:0-3291 GCA_023262495.1 Bacteroidia bacterium
ATACAAGCACGAACACCAAGTTTTGGTGAAGAAATCATAGAGGAGCTTACCCTTATTAATTCCCAATAAAAGGCTTATTATTGGCGGTTTGGAGAAAAAGAATAAACTCATCTCCCCTGAGGAGAAAAAAATTGTTGCTTATCATGAAGCAGGGCATGCTATCGCAGGTTGGTTCCTAGAACATACCGATCCTCTTGTGAAGGTGAGCATTGTTCCTAGAGGTATTGCGGCATTGGGATATGCGCAATATTTACCTAAAGAACAGTTTTTATACACCACCGAACAGTTAACAGACTCCATGTGTATGGCATTGGGCGGAAGGGTTGCAGAGGAAATAGTATTTAATAAAATTAGCACCGGTGCCCTCAGCGATTTAGAGCGCATCACCAAAATGGCTTACAGCATGGTAACTGTTTATGGTATGAACAGCAGAATTGGCAACATTTCCTTTTACGACCCACAGCAGCCTGAATACGGTTTCACCAAGCCATTTTCGGAAAATACTGCACAAGCAATAGATGAAGAGGTTAAAAAAATTGTGGAAGACGCGCATGAAAGAACAAGAAAACTGCTGGTTGAAAAAAGAAACGAATTAGAATTGGTAGCACAAGAATTGCTCAAGAAAGAGGTTATTTTCCAAACTGATATAGAGCGCATGATAGGCAAAAGACCTTACGAAAAAAGCCATTTAATTGCCGAGGATAAAACATTGCAGCTTCCAAGCAGCGATATCGATAAGCCGGAATCTGTGAGCTAAGATTATTGTAGTTGATTTTATTAAGAGATTAGTGATGAAGGGTTCATGGAGCTAAAAAAATCACCACCTATAACAGTTACTTTTTAGTTTTTAGAGCGCTGAGTCATCAGCCTTGCTTTTGTAATGTTAAAGATTCGTTTAGTGTTTTTATGCTGCCATCTTTAACCCATTTAAAATTATCAAGGAATAAAAAAGCCCGCTATTGCGGGCTTCGTTTTTTAGATTAGAACAACTACCTATTCTTCTTTTGCTTTCTTCTTCTTGGCTTTAATAACTTGAATGGTAATCTCTGATTTAACGGTATCAAAGTCAACTTCAATCACATCTCCTTCGGCTAATTTAGCTTTGATAATTTCCTCTGCGAGTGGATCCTCTAAATATTTCTGAATAGCTCTCTTTAATGGACGTGCGCCATAGTTGGGATCAAACCCCTTATCGGAGATAAAATCCTTAGCACTTTCAGTAAGTTTAATTTTGTAACCAAGGTCTTCCATACGCTTGTACAAATTCTTCAACTCGATATCGATAATTTGATGTATATCTTCTCTGCTCAAGTTATTAAACATGATTACATCATCAATACGATTTAGGAACTCAGGGGCAAAGGCCTTCTTCAATGCATTTTCAATCACACCTTTGGCTTGTACATCGGCTGAAGCGGATTTGGCAGAAGTATTGAATCCTACACCGGTACCAAACTCTTTTAATTGACGAGAGCCAATGTTGGAGGTCATGATAATGATAGAATTTTTGAAATCAATCTTTCTTCCTAAACTGTCTGTGATTTGCCCGTCATCAAGAACTTGTAATAACAGGTTAAATACATCGGGGTGTGCCTTTTCAATCTCATCCAATAATATAACAGAATATGGCTTTCTGCGCACCTTTTCAGTAAGCTGTCCACCTTCTTCGTATCCAACGTACCCCGGAGGCGCTCCAATCAATCTGCTGATCGCAAATTTTTCCATGTACTCACTCATGTCTATTCTAATGAGCGCATCATCACTATCAAACAAATATTTTGAGAGCACTTTTGCAAGCTGGGTTTTTCCTACACCTGTTGGTCCTAAGAAAATAAAGGAACCGATTGGTTTATTAGGATCTTTCAACCCTGCACGATTTCTCTGAATGGCCTTCACAATCTTTTTAATGGCATCGTTTTGTCCGATTACCTTATCATGAATTTCATCATACATTTTCATGAGGCGAGAGCCCTCGTTTTGCGCAATTCTTTGCACCGGCACACCGGTCATCATGGCCACCACTTCGGCCACATTATCCTCGGTTACCACTTGTCTGTTGCTCTTGGTTTCTTCTTCCCAAATCTTCTTGGCCTTGTCAAGGTCTTCTAACAATTGTCTTTCAGTATCGCGCAGTTTGGCTGCCTCTTCGTATTTTTGGCTGCGTACCACACGGCTTTTTTCAACTTTTATTTCCTCGATCTTTTTTTCGATATCTAGCACGCTTTGCGGAACATTGATGTTGGTTATATGCACCCTCGCTCCTACTTCATCCATGGCATCAATGGCCTTATCGGGCAAATGACGATCGCTAATGTAGCGCTGAGTAAGCGTAACGCAGGCTTGTAATGCTTCAGGCGTGTATATTACATTATGATGATCTTCATACTTAGGTTTAATGTTATTCAATATAGCAACTGTTTCTTCTGCACTTGCAGGTTCAACGAGCACCTTTTGGAAACGTCTTTCTAGAGCTCCGTCTTTTTCTATATATTGGCGGTATTCATCAAGTGTGGTTGCTCCAATGCATTGAATTTCACCTCTTGCCAAGGCGGGCTTGAACATGTTGCTGGCATCAAGAGACCCGCTGGCACCACCTGCTCCAATAATGGTATGTATTTCGTCTATAAACAAAATCACATCAGGTGATTTTTCAAGCTCGTTCATTACAGCTTTCATGCGCTCTTCAAACTGACCTCTGTATTTTGTACCGGCAACCAAAGAAGCCAAATCCAAGGTAACAACTCTTTTATTAAAGAGCACACGAGAAACTTTTTTCTGCACAATTCTTAGCGCCAAACCTTCTGCAATGGCAGATTTACCTACACCTGGCTCACCAATTAAAATTGGATTGTTCTTTTTTCTTCTACTTAAGATTTGAGAAACCCTTTCAATTTCTTTCTCTCGCCCTACAATGGGGTCGAGTCTATCTTCTTCAGCGGCTTTGGTTAAGTCTCTACCAAAGTTGTCGAGCACGGGGGTTTTTGATTTTGGGTCAACGGTTTTTTTGGCGCTTTGGCTGAATGCATTATCATCTTCTGGCTCATCATCACCGGTATTGCTGGGTAATTCACTTCTGATGTCTTGATTGGTAGACATTTTTTCGATTTCCTGCCTAACGCTTTCGTATGATACGTTGAAACGGTTTAGCACAGCAGAGGCCACGTTATCATCAACTTTCAGGATACTCAGCAACAAATGCTCAGTGCCAATCAGTTCGCTTCTAAACATTTTAGCTTCAAGGTAGGTAATTTTGAGGGCCTTTTCAGCTTGCTTTACCAATGGAATATTGCC
>JALRAS010000037.1:3301-22893 GCA_023262495.1 Bacteroidia bacterium
GATGGACATTTTTCCAACCTTCTTGATGCTCGACTCCACAGCTTTTCTCAACTCTTCGAGAGAAACCCCGTGAGCACGCAATATTTGAATGGCTGCACCTTCGCCATCTCTAATGATACCTAATAAAAGGTGTTCGGTACCTATGTAATCGTGCCCTAGTCTTAGCGCTTCCTCGCGACTAAAGGTAATAACATCTTTAACCCTTGGTGAAAATTTAGCTTCCATATACAGTATTTTTAAGGTTCTTAATCTATATCTTTAGTGCCAAATGTAAGTATTTTGCACTCAACAATGATACGTGTCTTAAAAAATCGTGCCGAAATAAATAACACTTATCTTTCAACATCATTTTGTTAAGAAACATGCTCATATCTTTTAGCTTTTTTTATTGGCTTTTGTAAGCAATTATTGACTATCTTCGGCACTCTTTTTACAAAACATATAACGCTTAAAAACAATAAAAGTTAACTGAAAAAATGGCAGACGGAGAAAAAATTATCAAGATTAACATCGAAGAAGAGATGAAAACAGCCTACATAGACTATTCTATGTCGGTAATTGTTTCGAGGGCATTGCCCGATGTGCGTGACGGTATGAAGCCGGTGCACCGCAGGGTAATGTACGGAATGTATGAATTAGGTGTGATGTCGAATAGGCCCTATAAAAAGTCGGCCAGAATTGTTGGTGAGGTGTTGGGTAAGTATCACCCTCATGGAGATACCTCTGTTTACGATGCCATGGTGCGTATGGCTCAGGAATGGAGCTTGCGCTACCCGCTTGTTGACGGACAAGGTAACTTTGGATCTGTTGATGGTGATAGCCCAGCGGCTATGCGTTATACCGAGGCGCGATTGAAAAAAATTGCAGAAGAGATGTTGGCTGATATCGATAAGGAAACTGTGGATATGCGCCTCAACTTTGATGATACCTTGGAAGAGCCCACCGTGTTGCCTTCTAAAATTCCTAATCTATTATTAAACGGAGCATCGGGAATTGCTGTAGGTATGGCCACCAATATGCCTCCACACAATCTTACTGAAGTAATTGATGGTATTGCTGCCTATATCGATAATAAAGATATCAGCATTGAGGAACTTATGCAGCACATCAAAGCCCCTGATTTTCCTACCGGAGGAATCATATACGGTTATGATGGTGTAAGAGAAGCCTTTACCACAGGAAGAGGTCGTGTGGTATTGCGTGCCAAAGCCAACATTGAAGTAGATGCTGCGGGCAGAGAGAAAATTATAGTTACAGAGATTCCTTTTATGATTAACAAAGCAGAGATGATAAAAAAGACTGCTGACTTAATCAACGACAAAAAGATAGAGGGCATTTCTGATATTCGTGATGAGAGTGACAGGGATGGTATGCGTATTGTTTATGAAATCAAAAGAGATGCCATAACAAACGTGGTGCTCAATAAGTTATACAAGTTTACTGAACTTCAAACTTCATTCTCTGTGAATAACATTGCTTTGGTAAAAGGTCGCCCAATGTTATTGAACTTAAAGGATATGATTCAACATTATGTTGAGCACAGACACGATGTGGTAGTAAGAAGAACAAAGTATGAATTGGCCCAGGCAGAAAAGAGAGCGCATATACTTGAAGGATATCTTATTGCACTCGATCATCTTGACGAGGTAATCGCGATCATCAGAAACGCGCCCACTCCTAATGAGGCGCAAGAACAACTTATTGCAAAGTTTGGGCTATCAGAAATACAAGCAAAAGCCATCTTAGATATGCGTTTGAGAGCCCTCACAGGTTTGGAACGCGATAAGATTAAAGAAGAATATGATGAATTGATGAAAACCATAAATTATTTAAAGAGCATATTGGCCGATGAAGGTTTGCGAATGAGCATCATCAAAACAGAAATGTTTGAAATGAAAGAGAAATATGGTGACGGACGCAAGAGTGAGATTGTTTATGCTGCCGATGATTTTAGAATGGAAGATATGATTGCTGATGAAGATGTGGTGATTACCATATCTCGTTTGGGATATATTAAACGTACTCCACTTACCGAGTACAAGGCGCAAAATAGAGGTGGCACGGGAGCCAAAGGTTCAGCTACCCGAGATGCCGACTTCCTTGAACATATGTTTGTGGCCTCAACTCACAACTATATGCTTTTCTTCACCGAGCAAGGCAAATGTTATTGGTTGAGGGCTTTTGAAATTCCTGAAGGAAACAAAGCTTCCAAAGGAAGAGCCATACAAAACATGGTAAATATTGCTCCAAATGACAAGGTTAAAGCTTACATCAATGTAAAGGATTTAACCGATCAGGAGTACATTAAAAACAACTACATTATTATGTGTAGTCAAAAAGGCACCATCAAGAAAACATCTTTAGAGGCCTATTCACGTCCTCGTCAAAATGGGATTAATGCCATTACCGTTAAAGAAGGTGATATGTTGCTTGAAGCACACCTAACTAGCGGGAAAGACGAAATCTTAATTGCCTCTCGCAAGGGTAAGTTAGTGCGTTTCAATGAAGAGAAAGTAAGACCTATGGGAAGAAATGCTTCCGGTGTTAGAGGTATCAGACTAGCTTCAGAGGACGATGAAGTGATTGGCATGATTGCTGCAAAGAGCAACGATACCAACATCTTAGTGGTATCTGAAAATGGTTACGGAAAGCGTTCTGAAATTGAGGCATACAGAGTTACCAACAGAGGTGCAAAAGGTGTTAAAACTTTGAACATTACCGAAAAAACAGGCTCCTTAATTGCTATTAAAGATGTAACCGATAACGATGATATCATGATTATCAATAAATCGGGATTGACCATTAGGATTAGGGTTTCTGATTTGCGTGTAATGGGCAGGGCCACACAAGGCGTTCGATTAATCAAGTTTAAGAGTACCGATGCTATTGCGGCTGTTGCAAAGGTTGAAACGGATGATGAAGAAGAAGCAGCAATAATAGATGGAGAAGAATTGATTGATAACACACCTGTTGATGACGATGCTGATGATGCTGATGATGGAGCAGATGATGCTGAGGACAATACAGAAGAAAACGAAGACAACAACAATTAATTATTAAAACAAGATAACTATGCAATTGAAAAAACGTTCAGTGTTCATTATTTTTCTGAGTCTGTTTGGCTCTGTAACACTGTTTGCCCAACAAAAGAATGTGGTGAGTGCCATTAACTATTTAGGTTATTATACTAAGGATAAGGATGTTAACGATTTGCTCGAAGCCAAGAAATATATTGATTTAGCAACAGAAGATGCCGAAACATCCACAAAAGCTAAAACATGGGTTAATCGTGCCGAGATTTACATGAATCTTTACAACTCAAAAGACCCTAAAGCAGCCGACAATAAAGGTGTGTTTTTTGACGAAGCCGCTAAGGCCTACTCAACTGCCATGAAGCTTGATGAAAAAGGGAATTACCCTCAGGCAACGCAAGGGTTAAAAGTATGTGCTATTATTGCCAGCAATGCCGGTATCGAGAATTTCAAAACAGAGAAATATGCTGAAGCTTTAGTAAATTTCGAAAAGGCAATTCAAATTAATGAAGGCATGCAAAAGGTCGACTCAAATGCTGTTTACAATGCTGCCCTTGCTGCCGATAGATCAAAAAACTATGATAAGGCGATACAGTTTTTTAGAAGAGCCATCGAAATTAAATACGGAGGTGATGCAGATGGCCCACTATTGTACAGCCTTTTGGCAGATTGTTATTCTAAAAAAGGCGACAAAGAATCATACATTGCAACAGTGCAAAAAGGTCGTGCTGCCTATTCTAATGACAAGCAGTTGATATTGTCGGAGTTAAACTACTTCATTGAAGCAGGAAAATACAAAGAAGCAATTACAAATTTGGAGTTGGCCATCACTAAAGAGCCCAACAATGAAATTTTCCCTTTCAATATTGGTGTAATCTATGATAATTTAGCCAATCCCGGCCCCGACAAGCCCGCCCCATCTGAGAAGGAATTCAATGAGTTTATAGAAAAGGCCGAGGCTGCTTACAAAAAGGCACTTGAAATTAACCCCAATTACTTCGATGCCCTTTATAACATTGGAGCCCTCTACTTTAATAAGGCAGTGAAGCAAAGTGAAATCGTGAATAACATAAAAGACAACAACAAATACAAAATTGAAAGTGCCAAGGTGGATGAAATATTTAAAAAGAGTCTTCCTTATTTAGAGAAAGGAGAAGAAATTAGAACTAATGATTTTGAAACTTATAAAAATCTTGTTTCAACCTTACAAAAGTTGTATTTAATGACAGAACAAACTCAAAAATCGGTAGATTGTAAAAACCGCCTTGCAGGTGGTCCTAATGCTATTAAAATAGGTGATGAACTGCCAACTATTGAGGAAAAACTAGGCAAGCCATTGAAAGTGGACATGCAAAAAGGAAAGTTTTACAATACAGAAGTGCTTGACTTTCCTGAGTATACCCTTTACGTGGATGGCGGCTTTTTAACCAAGTGGGTAAAAAAGTAAGTATCTGTTTTTCGATGATGTTAAAAAGGTGTGCCTTAGGGCGCACTTTTTTTTTGAAATTTTATCCCGATTTGTGCTATCAAAATCTAGATGTTGCCCAACAGCCAGTTTTCAGAAATACCGTTGTGGCTTACTGAGGCCAAACATTTTGCATTTTTTATTACGAGCATTTGGGGGGATTCATGTTCAACCTGAAACTTTTCGGCTATCCCATCGGATACATTACGATAGCTAATCAAATCAAGATAATAAAAAGGGATGTTTTTTTCTTTAAAAAAACTGGTCTTCTGCATGCGATTCAGTGCCATTTGACTGATGCTACAGCGGGTGCTATGTTTGAAAATAACAACTACTTTCTCGGGATTTTCCGTTGATTGTTGAATGAGGTCGTGTAAAGACTCTATTGAGGATAAAACATTTTCCATTACATCGTGCATAAGCTAAGTTAGCCTTGTTGATGTTATTAAACGGATTTTGTGTTTTTGGGATGCTGGTCTATTTTTCCGTAGGCAGGGCAGCGCTCGTGCGTTTTACAAGAGTTTAAAAGCACAATTGCTGCTGAAAAAATTGTTAGAATAAGTAAGATTTTTTTCATATTTACCAGTTATCTTCCCCTCCGAAACGTTTTAACTATATTATTGTTTCAAAAGAAAGTGACAAATGTAGTTTTTCTATCAATATTATTCAAATTTAAAAAATAATTTTACACGTTTTTACGTTCAATTTAAATACTTAACAATACAATTGTTAATAAAAACCTCACTCCTCACCCTTATCCTCTCAGCGGCATGCTCACTTCTGCCGATGCTCGTATTTGCCCAAAAAGGTGTTTCGGTATCATTGGTAAGCATCGATGCTAACGAGCGCAACGCCTCATTTTGGAAAGGTATCAATAAAACCTATCAGGAAAAGGACAGCGCATCGGTGTTGTTACTCGCCAAACAAATTCAATTAAAGGCCATCAACAAAGGATTCATTGCATCACAATACAGAGTAATCCAAAAAGATTATGCCAATTTTCAAATACAAGTTCAACTTGGCGATCAATACCGGTGGATACAATTGAAGGCCAATCCTCTTTATCGTGATATCTTGTTTAAGGCGGGTTACAAAAGTATTGACTATGCCAATCAACCAATTAAATTTAGTAAACTCGAAAATATTTTTGAAAAAGCCCTGCAGATTTGTGATAACACCGGGCATCCTTTTGCCGACATCAGACTCGATAGTATAAATATAGATGGGCCAAAAGTAAGCGGATTTATTCGCCTTGAACTGAACCAGTTTATCAAAATTGACAGCATCATCATCAAAGGCAATTCAAAAATTTCGCCCTACTTCATCAATAATTACCTTGGTATTAAAGCCGGAAGAGCATATCAAGAATCAAAAATTGTGGCCATAGAAAGCAGACTCAAGGAGTTGCCCTACATTAAGTCCATTAAACCCTACGAATTTACCTTTACCCCCGCTACAAGTAAATTGGTTTTATATTTAGATAATAAAAAAGCCAATCAGTTTGACGGGGTATTAGGCTTTTTACCCAATGAAAGAACCGGCAAAATTGAATTTACCGGACAAGCACATTTAAAGCTGCAAAACGCACTCAATAGAGGCGAGTTGATTGATATTGACTGGCGCAGACTTCAGCTCAATTCGCGTGATATCAAAGCTAAAGTTACTTATCCGTACCTAATTAACACGCCTTTAGGGCTTGACCTTAACTTCAAGCTATTTCAACGCGACACTTTATTTATAGATGTAACCCAGCATGCAGGTTTGCAATATTTGTTATCAGGCAATAACTTTTTCAAGTTATTTGTCAATAACCGCAGTCTTTCGTTGGTCTCAACTACGGGGCTCGATATGTTGAGCACGCTGCCCGAATATGCCGATGTAAAAACACTCACGTATGGGTTGGGAGTAAAATATGAGCAAACAGACTACAGGTTCAATCCCCGAAAAGGATACAGGGTGAGTGCAAATGTGGCTACCGGCAATAAAAAAATCATTAAAAATCCGAAAATTAATGCCGCCTTATATGAGGATGTGAACTTGAAATCGGTGTTATACAATGGTGACTTGCAGGCCGATTTGTTTATTCCTTTGATGCGCCAAAGCACCATAAATATTGGGTTGAAAGCTGCGGGAATGCAAACCGAGGAAGTATTTTTGAATGAGGCGTATCGTATAGGTGGCAATAACTCGGTGCGTGGTTTTGATGAAGAGTCAATTTATGCTACTTCTTATGGAATCGCAAATTTAGAGTATCGCTTTTTATTTGAGCAAAATTCATTCTTATTTTTATTTGGCAACGCGGCCTGGTATGAGCTCGATACCGAAAAATTGTACCTCAAAGACACACCTTATGGATTTGGCGCGGGTGTGAGTTTTCAAACCAAAGCAGGTATTTTTTCTATTTCCTATGCACTAGGAAAGCAATTTGATAATCCCCTACTACTGAGAGCTGCGAAAGTGCATTTTGGAATTGTTAGTGTATTTTAACTGCAATACTGAAACAGAACTTGAGGGATAGCTGAAATAGCTTTAATTCTATTAATTAAATCAACAGCTTTATCAAACCAGCAAGGCGCATATTGCTTTTAAACATTAACCTGTCAATACAAACCGTTTATCATTTTATGGACAACTATTTTTAAACCCATAAAAATTACAGTTAGCAATAGAGCGTCAATGATCATCGAAAAAGGCAACAGGATTGCACTAAAAAGCATGCTGTTGTTGAAGAAATTATTCCCTAAAAATCTTCCTATTAAAGTAATGTATCCAACAATTTGATGTTTGACTTTTGCGGCATTCGTTGTGATTGTTCCTTCATCAAACGCATAAGCATCGAAATAACATAAAATGAAAGTAATAAATACAATTGCCAGTGAGATGACAAAAGGATAAATAAATGAATTTCTCATAGATGCTTATTGTTTTTGATTATTCTTAACTTCTAAAAAATCTATTTATTTGAATTAGTAGCATGAACGATTTGCTGCTTAAAATATTTGATAAAAAACTTGTTTTTTATCTTGCACGATTTGCATACAATCTACTGGCACTATATCGAAGCTCAGAACTGAAAACCTTATCTAAATTTGCAAAATAATTAGGACCTTGCAAGTTCACGCAAAGAGGCATGAATATGTTATATGCTGACTGCCTGGGTATCATGGCTTCGTTAAATATGTTTCTGGTGTCAACACTTTAATCGTTGATTTTTTATAGTCTTTTAAATTCCTAGTAATAATTGTTGTCAAATTATGCTCTAATGCACAAGAATATTGTATGGCATCTTCAAAGTCCTTGAAGTTTGAAGCTATTGCTAAGTCAATTGTTTTACTGTCAACAGCTAACACTTGAACCAAAGTTTTAAATTTTGCGATTATTTGTCGAGAATGAGTAGTTGAGTATTGAGATAACAAAACATAGTCAATATTTGAAAACGATAGAGATGAAACATATATCCTTATTTTTCCGGTGTCTGCTAGTGAAAATAATAATTCTGCAGACTTGTTGAATGGTTTTCGCCCCGATAGCAAGTCTATACATACATCTGTGCCTACAAATACTTTGTCCATTTAGTATCTATTTAGAGTATTTGTTTAGTACATGTTTCCTGTAGTTAGTTTTACTGTCAAAGTCTTTCGGCAAATCAATTACTCCTGATAAACTTTTAACCAATGGTGTTACTTCTTGTTTTTCATTAGGTTCGACCAACATACCTAAATATGATTCTATCAATTTTGATAGACTCGTATTTTTCTTTTTTGCATAAGTCTTCGCTTGTTCAATTATATCTCCGTTTAATTTTAAAGTTAGCTTCGTATCCATTTGTCAAAATTTTTGTACGTGCAAATATAATAGGATTATACGTAATATTAAAATTTAATTCCACAAGGCATTTATGGCTAACTGTTTGCTGTGCAGCAATATTCGCCTCAATCTAAAAAATTTTGTTGTACCAATGTGTCTTGTAATTTATACCAATAATACCGATTATATTTTCCGAATTAATTTTGTAGAAATATACTTCTCTCTATATATCTACAAAGTATCGAAAATTGACTTGGGGTTTTGGCACTAAAATAATGCTTGGCAATACAAAAAAGGGGATTACAACAAATAAACAGCAGGGTCCCAAAACAATGCTGTGAAGCTCATCACGGTGTCGTTTTCAACTATAATTCCTTCTGCTTCCAACATGCGTTGCATGGCATTGTCGGAACCAAAAAAATGCTTTCCTGTAAGCATACCATTGCGATTCACCACCCTGTGAGCAGGTACTTTAGGAACTCTGGCATGAGAATTATTCATGGCATAGCCAACCACTCTTGATGACTGTGCACTTCCCAAATAACGGGCAATAGCACCGTAAGTAGTAACCCTTCCAAAAGGAACCAAACTTACCACCTGATACACTTGCTCATAAAAGTCGTTCCCTTTTTTAAACGTAATCTTTGTCATTACTCCTGATAATACACCCTTTTAATTCGTGAAGACATGTTTGTTAACACCTCGTATGCAATAGTGCCGGCCGCTTTGGCCACTTCTGAAATTGGTTGGCCCTCTCCAAATACAATTACTTCATCCCCCTCTTCCGCATCAATATCGGTTATATCAAGCATGGTCATATCCATACAAATATTCCCAATTGTAGGTGCTTGTTTACCATTGATTAGCATGCTTCCTATGCCATTACCCAATTTTCGTGTGAATCCATCGGCATATCCAATAGGCACTGTTGCTATTCGTGAGTTCCTTGTAACCTTGCCCTTTCGGCTATATCCCACCGTATCACCTGCAGCCACCTGCTTAATTTGACTGATCACTGTTTTGAGCTGTACCGTAGGAATAAATCCTAAGCCCGATGCAGAAGAAAAGCCGTGCATACCTATTCCAAGTCTGACCATATCCAATTGCTCATCTCTGAAACGCATGGCACCGGCACTGTTGAGAATGTGTTTGAGGAAGGGATAGCCCAAGTGATTCTCGAGCATACCACACATCATTTTATAGCTGCTGATTTGCTTTTTTGTAAATTCATCATGTTCGCTCTCATCACTTGCTACAAGGTGAGAGAAAACAGACTTCACCACAACAGCAGGCGCATTTTTTAATCTTACACAAAGTTCGTTGATATCGTTTTCTTCAAAGCCCAACCGGTGCATACCAGTATCAAGTTTGATATGCACTGCAATGCGCTCCCTATTGAGGTGTTTGATGGCATCGGTAAACTCTTTGAGTATGTGAAAGCTATATATTTCGGGCTCAAGGTTGTATTTAACCATGTTATCAAAGCTTTGCATCTCAGGACTCATCACCATGATTGGCAGGGTAATTCCCGCTTTGCGCAGTTCAATACCTTCATCGGCATAGGCAACAGCCAAATAATCAACTCGGTTATATTGAAGCACATTAGCAATTTCAAAACTGCCGCTACCATAGGAAAAAGCTTTTACCATAGCCATTATTTTGGTGTTATGCCGCAGTTGACTACGATATAAATTGATGTTGTGAACAAGCGCACTGAGATTGACTTCGAGGACTGTTTGATGCGCCTTTTGTTGCAACATTTTGCTGATTTGCTCAAATCTGTATGCCCTTGCCCCTTTAATTAAAATGGTTTCATCTTTGAACATACCTGCCGAGGCATGTTTGAGAAATTCTTCGGTAGTAGCATAAAATTCCTTGCTGCAATCAAACTGATGCTGATTGTTTGATAGCCCCTCTCCTATTCCAATAAACTTTGAAATGCCTTTTGCCTTGCACATGGCAGCCACACCTGCATACAATTTTTCATCGTCTATCCCACTTTGCAAAATATCCGATAGAATTACCGTTTTTGAGGCATGCTGATTTTGCTGGTTTAAAAAATCAAGAGCAATTGCCAGTGAGCCAATATCAGAATTGTAACTATCGTTGATAATGGAACAACCATTTATACCCTGTTTAAGCTCCAAGCGCATAGCAACAGGACTAAGGTAATGCATCCTACTGCCAATTACATCCTGATGAATGCCCAAAAAAAGCATGATACACCAGCAGTGTATGGCATTTTCTATGGAAGCATCATCTGAAAAAGGAATCACTATTTTAATGAAATCATTTTTATAGATACCCTGTATTTCGGTTTCCAGCTTGGCTTTTTCAATTTTAACGATAAGCAAGTCTGCACTATTTTTTTTGCTCCAAGTAAACAAGTTGCTGTGTTGAGCTATGTTACTTTTTTTGATACCTGTGTGCAAGGCCTCATAATCCTTGCAATAGATTATATTTTTGGTATGCTGAAAAAGTTTTAATTTCTCCTCAATTTTTTGAGACACATCCACAAAGTTTTCGGCATGAGCCTCACCAATATTTGTAAAAATCCCAATATCGGGCTGAATCACTGCAGCAATATGCCGCATCTCATTGGGCAGTGAAATACCTGCTTCAAAAATTCCAAGTGTATTGCCTTCATTCATTTGTAGCACACTTAGCGGCACCCCAACTTGTGAGTTGTAACTTTTGGGGCTTCTAACAATGCTGTAATCATCTTTCAATAACTGAAATAACCATTCCTTCACAATTGTTTTCCCATTGCTACCGGTAATTCCAATGACAGGTACTTTAAACTGTTCACGATGTTTTTGTGCCAACAGTTGAAGTGACAGTAAGGTATCTTTTACCAAAAGAAAATTACAATTGGTGTAATGATTTTGAAAGCAATGGGCATCTGATACCACAAAGTTTCGAATACCCTGATCGTACAATTGTTGAATAAATTGGTGGCCATTGTTTCGTGCGCCAATGATTGCAAAGAACAAACAGGTTTTATTGCTCTTAATATTTCGGCTATCGATGGAAACATCAGTAATTATTTGTTTATCAGGATGATGTTCCGCAATAAAAGTTGCTCCGGTTAACGCTGCAATCTTTTGAATTGAATACTCCATGTTTGACTATTCGGTTGATTCAATGAAACAGTCGCGGCAAAGTGGCTCATAGCTGTCTTTTTCGCCTAGCAAAACTAAATTACTATCGGCTGTTATTCGGTGCGAATGATTAGCCAAATTACCACATTTTACGCATACTGCATGAACCTTTGTAACATACTCGGCAATCGACATTAGTGCAGGCATAGGACCGAATGGTTTTCCCAAATAATCCATATCAAGACCGGCCACAATTACTCTTACACCTTTGTTGGCGAGTTTGTTGCATACATCCACAATTTCCATATCTAAAAATTGTGCTTCATCAACCCCTACTACATCAACCTCGCTGGCAAGCAGCAAAATGGAAGAGGCATTTTCGACCGGTGTAGACATAATACTGTTGGCATCATGAGAAACAACACTACTTTCATCATAACGTTTATCAATAGCAGGTTTAAAAATTTCTACCCTTTGCTTGGCAATTTTGGCGCGTTTGAGTCTGCGGATTAACTCTTCGGTTTTACCCGAAAACATTGAACCGCAAACTACTTCAATCCAACCTTTTCTTCTGTGTAAACTGGCAATATTCTCGAGAAACATACTTCAATCAGATTCGAATTCAATTAGTGTACTTACTTTTAAACAAAACGTAATTTTACGCTAAATTTCTGCAAATGAAACATTTTTCGGCATAAAAATTTTAACCAACTTTTAAAAGTTCTTCTTGCGCCTAAAAAATACGTGTTACTATCAACAATTTTTTTATCATTGCAATTCAAACGCTGCCTTAAATAATGTTGATTCTTTCAACTTACGAAGGGGTGTTGAGTATCAAGCATAAATTAATGAATAAGCATATATGAATACGAGTATGGATAAGAAAGCTATCTTAAAGGAGATAGAAGTTTTGATTAGAAGTATAAAAGTACATTATGAGAACATTGAAACCGAGTACAGAATTCCCACTATTGAGTTAGAATTGATTACCTCCAAAATACGCAAGCTGCATGAAAAGTCAATTATATATAATCATTTGCATTACCTTGAAGAGGATCAATTACAAAGCGCCAGAAGGCATAAAATAGATCAACTGATATTAAAAGATGTAGATGATGAGCAAGCGGAAAAAAATGTCATTGAAACCAAGTCAGCAATAATTAAGGAACAATTTGTTGAACCTCCTGTAACAAAAATCTCACCTGCTGAAACAGTTGTTGAACCTTTATCAGCTAACAGCGCATTGGTAGACAATGACAAAGCTGAAAATGCGCCTACTCCTATTACTGATAAGCAAATTGAGGCAGATGAACCTAAATCGGTAACATCGGCTCCCGCTGTGGAAAATACTTTTAAGAAAGTAGTGATTGGTTCTAAGTTGGGAATTAACGATCGTTTTCGTTTCATTAAAAATTTGTTTGGCGGCAATGGTGCCACTATGGAGGAAGCCATCAAACAACTCGAATCATGCAGCGATGCACATAGTTTACATGTATGCGTTCAAGGTTTCAAACAGCAGTTCAACTGGCAAGACGATGATGAGCACGTCATTGACTTTTTAGAAATGCTCAAATAGTTAACCTCAAAATTTTTAAAACTACTTTTCACGCAAGTGTTTTTTTTAGATTAGTAAGTAAAGAAACTTCATTTCAAGAAAAAAGGCAATCAGGAAAAAACCCGGCTGTAAGAACAATACACAAGCGATGTGTGTTTGAGTATTAACGCTTCTGTATTGCTGCTGTCATGATTTGGTTTAAACACTTTGTTATGGTTGGCACAAGATTTGACTCTTAATGATTACACCATGAAAACACTCAAAATGACCATTCTTACTGTAATTGTGGCAGCTATTGCCCTATTTTTGTTTTACGCTTTTAAATCTCGACAAATAGAAACTCCCGATTATACCATTATTAAACGCATTGACAACGTTGAAATCAGACGCTATCCACGCATGATTGTAGCCCAAACATCATTAGCCGATAAATCATTTAGCAATAGCGGTAGTGCAGGTTTCAGAGTTATTGCCAACTATATTTTTGGTGGAAATGCCGATGGTCAAAAAATAGCGATGACAGCACCTGTTGTGATGAACATGGGTGATTCTGCCAACATGTATTTTGTGATGCCTAAGCAATATCGTAAAGACGAGTTGCCTGCCCCGGCCTCGAGCGATGTGAAGATCATGGAGGTGGCCGAGAAAACTTTGGCAGTGGTTACCTTTGGTGGGTTTGCCAATGACAAAAAAATTAACGCACACTGCCAAGAACTTGAAAAAGTGTTGAAGGAGCAATCCGTTACCATGAAAGGCAGTTTTATGTTTATGGGATACAATGCCCCTTGGGATGTAGTAAACAGACGCAATGAGGTAGCTATTGAAGTGGATTGGTTGCAAAACTGACACTGCACTTAAGGTCTATATCAACAACGGCCCCAAAAGCAAGTAATCAAAAGGGTTTACTATTGCATCGACATTATCTTTTTTCTGTAACGCCCAAGCAACCACACAAACAGGTTGGGAAACAATCGGTAAGAAGTATAAACTGCCCATGCAGAGACAGAAGAAAACATGCGAAACTTTTTATGCTCTAATTGCTTGATAATATTCAAGGCAGTTTGCTCTCTGCTCATTGCCTTCACACCTTCACGTTTTTTGAGTATTTCAAATTCTCCGCGTGCGTTCATGATTGTTTTATCTGATTCATTCTCTGTAAATCCGGGATAATGAATTCCCACAAAAACACCAGCATCAAGTAATTCTGAGCGCAAACTTTCGGCCAAACTACTAAGCGCTCTTTTAGATGCAGCATAAGCGGAATAACTTGGTAAGCCCGCAATACCTGCCACCGAACCAATGAACAATACTGCTCCCTGCCGCTTACATAGTTCAGGCAAACATGCAAGAGTTGGGTAAACACAACCCAATAAATTAATATCAATTACTTTTTTAAAGGCCTCTGCCCTACTTTCCATCATGATACCACCTGCCGCAATACCGGCATTATTAATCAGTATATCTATTCTTCCAAATTGCTGTACAGCAAATTCATTGAGCTCCTCACAGAATGCTATATCGCTGACATCACCTGCCAAACCTGCCACATGTTGTGTATATTGTTTGAGGTATGCCAATGCGGCCTGCACTTTTTCGGGTCGCCTCGAATTGATAATCAGTAGCGCACCTCTTTGAGCAAGGAGTTCTGCCGTTTTGAGTCCTATGCCTTGCGTAGAACCGGTGATGATTACAACCTTATTGTTAAACATTGCGCAAATTAATTAAGATAACCATTGGCTACAAACCAATCTTTACATTCTTTGGCAGCAATACTTAAATCGGTGCAGGGCATATTGAGTTCTCTGCGCGCCTTTTCGCCCGAATAGCAATGGTAACCAACCGAGAGTTTGGCAATTTCCTTTGTAATGGCAGGAGATTTACCACTTATTCTGCCTATCATAGAATTAATGGCACCAAAAATACAGATTAAAGATGCAGGTAGTTTAATTTGTGGAGGTTCAGCGCCAATGGCGTTTCCAATGATTTTGAATGCCTCTTGATGTGTATAATTAAAGTTTCCCAGGAGGTAGCACTCACCAATTTTTCCAACCGTTAATGAATTAGCGATGGCAATGGCAGCATCCTTAACTGCAATATAGGTTTTGGCTCCATCGGTATAACCGGGTATTTTTTTTTGGGCAAGCGCCATCACCATTGCTCCTGAGCTTGGTTTGCCATCGTAGGGGCCTATCATGAAAGTAGGATTTACAATGATGGCCTGCAGTCCTTTGCCTTTTACTGCCTCAAGCACAAGTTGCTGCGCCTTGTATTTAGAATCTATATAATCAAGACCATATTGAAAGCCGCAATAGTCGCCTGATTCAACTCCCGGATGCTCCTTATTTCCTGGAGGAAAAGAGGTAGCAGTACCAACGTGAATAAGGCGTTTGATATGATGTTTTAAACAAGCATCAATCACATTTTTTGTTCCATCAACATTAATTTGGCAAATCACCTGACTACGCGGTGGAAATACCTGTGTTGAGGCAGCTGCATGTATTACCATATCATGGCCTGCAACAGCTTCATCAACTACTTTGCTATCTGTGATATTCCCATAATAGCGCTTCAAGGGTAACTTATCAAAACCGGTATTACTTTTATTTTGATTGAACAAAAGCACACTAACCTCAATATTCCTTGCTAACAACTCCCGAACAAGGTTGTTGCCGAGCAGACCATCTGCCCCCGTTACAAGCACTTTCATAGAATCGTTTGAATTAATTCGTTTTTAATTGTTAAAAGGTGCAAGTTATATAATTCTTTTTATTTCCAAAATCACATGAATAAATATCAAAATCAATGGCAATCAGCGCATTAAAAAAAACGTGTAGCCAGTTGTTGTCATTCAAACATTTTCCTACTTATACCAATTGCATTTATCATTTAGAGCAACTAAATAAAAATTATGTAATGATTAATGCGGATACTACTTGATAAAACTACAATAGGACAATGCCGAAATTGAATGATATTGAAAGTATAAGCGGGATTACCCTATTATTGTCATTGACACGCAACATTAGTATCTCCAACTTATTTTTTCGAGTTAAGGAAGAAGATATAAGCTTATGAATAATTGATATTCAAAGGTAAAAATTTATCTATAGCGCTGAATTACGTATAGGTCACTTTTTGATTTACCAACTGATTATTGCATACCTGCTATGAGTGATGAATCAGTAGTTTAGTTTCTAGGTTGTGATTAGGAATGTCTCAGAACTAAAGTTACAGAGGAGCCAAATATTTTAAATTGATTACATGGGTGAACAGTAAAACAATTGACAGGATGCAGGCATTAACCTTTCAACATATTTAAAAATCGGTTTGCAACTGCCTTTGGGGAATAATATTGCAGTGCCCAATTTTTACCATTTTCTGCAATTTTACGCAGCTGATTTTTATCTTTTAAGCATTTAAGTATCCTTTCCGGATTGTCCAAATCAATCCCAATATAGTGAACTCCGTTTATTGGCATTTCTTGCAGCGTGATACCATATTTCTCAAAATCAACATGCATGGTAGCACATCCACTCACTAATGACTCCCAAAATCTCCATGAGTCAAATTGATAAATTCTATCATACTTTAAAAAGGGTATTAAAGCATCTATTTTTCTGGCTATTCTCGCAGGAAGCGTAGTTTTTTCGGTAGTCCATTTTTGCACCTGCCCTCCTACTGCATTAGATATGATATTTGAATTCAGTCTCCTATAGTAAGAGGGATAATGTCTCTTTCCTGTTTGCGTCCAAAATATTTTATCAATTTCCTCCATCGAATTTTCCTCAAACCGATCGGTTTCCATATTTTTTGAATATATAGGATAATAGAGCTGCTGAGAGATATCTTCAACCAATTGACGTAACGTGTGACCCACTCTAAAATTTGAGAGAATCATTTCATTGCGTTCATCAAAATGTATACTATTACGTGTTGCATAATCAATGATGCGATTTGTTAATCCAATTTGCCAAGGAACAAAATTTTTGGGATACTTATATTTATTGCAAGAGTGACTTTTAAGTACAAAATCTACCTGCCTTAATTCTTCACTATATCCCGGAGTAATCAAACCATCGGCTGCATCAATAAAAACAAGTTTGTATTTTCGGTTAGCATCAAAAATATTTTGAGGCAATATATCTTGTCTTTGATAATCATAAATCACACTTGAAAATACAATTACATCAAATTCATTTAGGTCCTTGGGCTCATACTGTTTAATTAAATAGTCGTCTTGCTTAGTTGACTTTAGCCAATAGTTAACATTACCCTTGGGAGTATGCCCTAATTCAATCAAACCCTCAGCCAATGCTACAATTTCATGTTCATATCCTGCTCTATCTGCAGGACCATGAGGGTAGCAATAAAAATATACATTCATTTGTGCTGTAGTTTTTTTTAATTAAAATATTCAATTCAAGGAAATGCTATTCATTAGTCTATCGCAAACATAAAAGAAAATAAAACAGTTTCAAATTAATCAAATTTTGTTTGGATATATTTTTAGATTAATACCATAAAAATCAGGCATGATGTAAAACATAAGGGCAAACTTCTTTTTCTTGTACGGGTCAATATTATTTCCGGCACTTTCCCTTTTCGAATAAATTCAGCTAAATGCTGATAGGCGCATCAGTCGCATTGTATTTTTACCACCCCTTAACAGCAGCGCCTTTAAAGACTTGTTGTGCTACTTTTTCAACTGTCTCCGATTGGTATGATTTCACAAATTTCTTGATCTTTTCATCAAATTGATTATTAGTTCTTGCCACAATCAAATTAACATAAGGAGAATGCTTATCCTCCTTAAACAAGGCAGACTGATTGATATTGAGCCCGGCCTGCGCTGCAAAATTATTATTGATGATAGCCAAACTTACCTCTTTATCATTCAATACAACCGGTAGCTGAGGGGCTTCAATTTCAAGTATAGTCAATTGCTTGGGATTATCAACAATGTGAATGGGCTTTGGAAGCAAGCCTACATTATTTTTCAATTTGATCAGACCTTGTTTTTCCAAAAGTAACAAAGCACGCCCACCATTGGAGGCATCATTGGGAATAGCCACTAGGCTACCTTTTTGGAGTTGATCGATCGTGTTTATTTTTTTTGAATAGGCTGCCAGCGGATAAATAAATGTTTTACCCACTATTGCCAGTTGATAGCCCCTTTGTTTCTGCTGTTCATTTAAATATGGTTCGTGCTGAAAAACATTGACATCAATATCACCATTGTTCAATGCTTCATTTGGGATAACATAGTCGTTGAATGTGAACAATTCAACATCCAGATTATACTTTTCCTTTGCTTCCTTAACAGCTGCCTCTGCTAATTGCCTTTCTGGGCCGGCTGCTATACCTACCCTTATCGTATTTGGATCATGCTTCTTAGTGTTTGTACAAGCAACAATTAGGAGAATCAAAAAGTATTGAAGTGTTATACGTGCTATTCTTTTCATACTGACATTATTTATTTATGATTAATTTTTTTTGAGATTTTATCGGCAGTAAACTGAATGGTGAATACAAGACCAATAAGGAGTATCAAAACAGCATTCATTATCGATGCATTGTATCCTACATAGCCGTATTGATAACCTATTTGTCCGAGTCCACCGGCCCCTAGGGCACCACCCATGGCCGAATAACCAACCAAAGTAATCAATGTTATGCTTGCATTATTAATGAGTGATGGCAGGGCTTCGGGGAGTAATACCTTATATACGATTTGTGCTGGACCGGCACCCAATGCTTTTGCCGCCTCAATCAGTCCACCTGAAACTTCAAGCAGACTATTTTCAACAAGTCGAGCAATAAAAGGTGCAGCCCCAATGCTCAGGGGAATAATGGCAGCATTGACGCCAATAGAAGTGCCTGCCAAAGCCCTAGTTAAAGGTACAAGCCAAACAATTAAAATGATAAATGGGACCGCACGAAAAGCATTAATTATAAAACTCAAAAGGCGGTTACATAGCGCATTCTCCATTGGCTTGCCCTTTCGTGTAAGAAACAAGGTAATCCCCAATGGGAGTCCAATTAAAAAACCCAAACATCCTGATACCAGCGTCATATAGATGGTTTCTAAGAGTCCTGTCAACAATAAAATTAAGGTTGTTTGATCAAGCATATCCTTTGATAGTATTTTTAATATTATTTCGATTGAAAAATTGTATTGCCTTAGAATTTTGATCTGCACTGCCTTTCAGATGGATTAGTATTCTTCCAAAATTTGCGGTATCATAGTATTCCACATCAGCACTAATTAGTTTGTGAGGAACCTTATAATCGGCATAAACGGTGTGTAAAATTCGTTCGAATGAAACAATGCCGTTGAGTTCTATTTCTATCAAAGGGAACAAACCCTCTGATGGATTAGATTTAATTTTGTTGTAGAGTGAAGGAGGAATTTTCATTGCTTTGGGTATTGTAAATTGATGAATAATTGATTGATTGATATGACTGATAATTTTATCGGAGGGGCCAACTGCAACAAGTTGCCCTTTGTTAATAACAGCTACATTTTTGCATATTGATTTAATCACATCCATTTCATGAGTAATCAGTAAAATTGTAATACCCAGTTGCTGATTGATGTCCTTCAATAGCTTTAGCACAGATTCCGTAGTCAC
>JALRAS010000038.1:0-10997 GCA_023262495.1 Bacteroidia bacterium
CACCACGGCCACGCTTAAAGTTAGCCATCATCTTTCCTATATCGTTTTCAGTGTCGTTTCTTACATAATGCCCATTCCATGGATACAACTTACGTTTTACAACATCCTCTTCCGTTGTGTTACCAATCAATGAGTAAGCTGCAAACTCCCATTCAGCTTCTGTCGGGAGCCTGTATCGAGGTAATAAAATACCATCTTCCATTCTCACCTTTCTTTCTCCTGAACCTTTACTGTTTAAGTCGGGTTTGTTTTTCTTAACGGTACCTTCATACTGACCAACCAAATAGGCATCAGTATTAAAATTATTTTCATTTACCCAGTTGTTAGGATCGAATTCAAGAATTCCTTCTCTGATAAGAATAAATTCGTTTACACGATCTGTTCTCCAGGCACAGAAATCTGTAGCCTGCAACCAATTAACACCAACCACAGGATATTCATGGTAGGCAGGGTGACGCAGGTAATATTCAACATATGGTTCATTAAATGCAAGGCGATCTCTCCATACCAAAGTATCAGGAAGCGCTTTTTTCAACACCTCAGAATAATCTGTGCCGTACACATTCCTTGTCCAAAAAAGATATTCAAGCCAATCGATATTTCTTACCTCGGTTTCGTCCATATAAAAAGAGGACACCGTAACCCTACGAGGTTGATTGTTCCAATCATACATCACATCCTGCTCCACACGCCCCATCGTAAATGTACCACCTTCTATGAGCACCAATCCGGGACCGGTTTCTTGCTCTTGATAAAGAACCTTTTCAAATCCTCCGTTGTCGGGGTTGTTATATTCCCAACCGGTAGAGTTTGAGGTAGGCTTGGTACATGACGCGGCAAAAAGCAGACATCCTGCTGATGCGGTCAACATTAATTTTTTGCTTGTTTTCATTGTTCTGATAAATGGTGAGCGTAAATTAATTTCCATTTTTATAATTAGAATGTAGGACAATCGATTGTATTAAATTTCTTTCTTTTAACCTTACATTTGAAGGTAAATATCATTGACAACTCATGGGAGCCGGCTGAGGCATTACTCAACTTGGAGATAGTTACGTCATAAGTGTAGCCAATTTTGAATTTTTCCATTTTAAAACCTACCAAAGCGATAATAGCATCTTGATTTCTATACCATAGTCCGCCTACCAAAGGTCCCTTTGATACGTACATTCCTAAATTAAGTTGCTGAAAATTTGCTTGTTGTTGATAGATGATGTTTGGAGATATGGTCCAATCGTTGAACTGACTAAGCGGTATAACAGCTCCGGCATGTGCAGTAATTTTTCTTGGCAATCTACTTTTGGCAGCATTGGTAAACCCTTCATAGGGCTGTGTCAGGTGATTAACTGCAATTCCGCCAAAATATTTATCGCTGAATGCTAGCACACCTGCGGAGAAGTCTGCCACTCCCCTACTATTTAAAATTGGATTTTCGGAAGTGTTGTAAATAAATCCATTTCGATCTTGAATTTGGTCTCCAAAAGTAAGACTATTCCAATCAACTTTTTTCTGGTAGTAACCCGCTTGCACCCCTGCCCTGATACTAAAAAATCGGTTTACAGAAAATTGATAAGAGTATATCCCGCTAGCACCGGTGGTTGTTAAGGCTCCTGCACCTGCTCTATCGTTCATCACCAAAACACCTAAACCACCATTCATATTATCCACATGTTGATCGTAAGATGCACTGTAAGTAACAAAGTTTCCTGGTATTCCGGGCCACTGATTTCTGTAATTCATTGCCAAACGAGGACAACGAGCAGTACCAGCAAAGGCAGGATTAAGATATAGCGGATTTGCGTAAAACTGGCTGAATTGCGGGTCCTGAGCCACAGCATCGCCAATTAAGACAAAGCTAGCTAGGACTGTAAAAAGCAATTTAAACAACAAAGTTTTGTTCATTGATAATTGATTAAAGCCACAATAATACATATTTTTTGAATGTAAAGTTACGTTAGAGCTTATTTTTTTTCTTTCAGCGTTCATTTTAACAAATTTCTTTTGGTATGATTTTACAATATTTATTCGATGTTTGCGTTTTAAAACTTAAATTTTCAACATTTGCCTATTGCGAAGCGTTACTTTAACATTAAAATTAAGCGCATGTACCATAAAATTAAAGTTTCAATCTTGTTTGCATTGTTGACTACGCATATCAACTCTCAAACGTTTGCACAAACTTCAAAAGAATCTGTTAAAACACCAAATAAAGTCAGTGCGGGCAACAATTCCGGTGTTTCCATGAGGACCGTCAAGCGCGCCTACAATATAGTTTGGAGCGCTCCCAACACGAGCACAATTGAGGGCGAAACGCAAAAATATTTGAATTTTGAGGGGGTTATTTTATCTCCACTCAACGGATTGCCTTTTTATTCTTCTTCTGCCAAACTGCCTGCCGGCTATAACAACGGAACGGTCAGTCTCACAAACATGGTTTTTGAACCACTGACTGATGCTGAAGAGTCAATTGCAAGAAATTATAAATTGAATGCAAATGTTGATGTTTCGTCAAAAGCCGTTACCACCAAAAAAGTTACTTCTCTCAAGTTCGATTTTGTGCCATTAAGGTTAAATTCCTCAACCGGAAGAATTGAGAAGCTCGTTGCCTTCGACATCACAGTTAATCCCATAGAGTCATTAAGATCTTCAGGGCGATCTCACGTTTTTGCATCTGAATCAGTATTAAAATCAGGAACCTGGTACAAAGTTGGAGTAGTAAAAGATGGTGTTCACAAAATCGACTTCAATTACCTTAAAAATATGGGTGCAAAACCCGAAGATATTGACCCTCGCAACATCAAAGTGTATGGTACAGGCGGACAGCAACTGCCGTTTATAAATAGTTTGCCTCGGTTTGATGATTTAACTGAATGCGCTGTGTATGCCGAAGGTGCTGCTGATGGAAAATTTAACAGCAGTGATTTCATCCTTTTTTATGGCAAAGCACCACACAGATGGCAAAAAAGTAATAATTGCCTTACGCTTGAGCATCGTCTCAACGATTATACCGATACAAGCTATTATTTTATCAATATTGATGGCAGTGCAGGAAAGCGCATCAATCTTCAAGCATCTGTAACTCAAAATGCAACATCAACCGTAACCTCTTTTGATGATTTCGCATTCTATGAAAATGAAGCGGTAAACGTTGTAAAAAGTGGTCGACAATGGTTTGGTGAAAACTTTGATGTGGTAACAACTTATAATTTCCCTTTTAACTTCCCAAACATCGATTTAACTGCTCCTTCATACATAAGGGCACAGGTTGCTGCGCGCTCTAATCCACCTGCACAGTTCACAATCGAATGTGGCACAAGTAGCTTTACAGTTTCTCCTCCTGCCATAGCTTTACAACCCTATTATGCTGATCCGGTTAGTATTGGAAGTGCTTGTCAGCAGTTTACACCAAACTCCGCTCAACTAAATGTAGAAATCAAATTTGCAAAATCTCCCTCTTTCAATAGTGGTTACGGCTACCTGGACTTTTTGGAATTAAGAGTAAGAAGACAATTAAGAATGGCTGGCAACGAAGTTGCATTCCGAGATATTGCCTCTTCCGGAAACGGTCAAATAGCAGAGTTTGTGATCACAGATGCAACAGTAAACACCGTAGTGTGGGATATTTCAGATTTACAAAATATTAAACAAATCCAAGGAGTGCTTAATGGCAGTAATTACACCTTTAGGGCCAATGCCGACACTGTTTATGAGTATATAGCTTTTAATGCAGGAAGTAACGCGATTAGGGAACCCTTTGCTGCCGGAGAGGTAAAGAATCAAAATTTACATGGATTGGGTTTTTATGACATGGTTATTGTTTCACATGCCAACTTCTTTGATCAAGCAGAAAGACTGGCAGAAATTCACTTTGCCAACGATGGTCTTAAGTCGCTTGTGGTAACACCTCAGCAAATTTACAATGAGTTTTCGGGCGGAAATCAGGATGCAACTGCTATCAAACAATTTATGATGATGTTTTATAACAGAGCCACCACTGAGGCAGAAATGCCCAAGTATTTGTTGCTCATGGGAGATGCTTCATACAAGAACAGAGGTAGAAGTATTGTAGGTAACACCAACTTCGTGGTTAGTTTTGAATCTGCAAACGGCATTTCCTACATCAACTCTTATGTTTCTGATGATTATTTTGGATTGCTTGATGAAAATGAAGGGGAAGGTTTAACGGAGCAAATTGATATTTCTGTTGGTAGAATTCCTGTAAAAACTAAGGATGAAGCTAAGGCGGTGGTTGATAAAATTTATGCATATATGCAGCCTCAGCCAATAGAGGTGATCAACCCATCATTCTGCGGAACGGCAGGTTCATTCTCTAGTGGAGATTGGAGAAACGTAATTTGCTTTATTGCAGATGATGAGGATAACAACTTACACTTTTTTCAATCTGAGCGACTCGCTACCTATGTTGATACAACCTACCACGATTACAATATTGAAAAAATTTACATTGATGCTTTCAAGCAGCAATCTGCTGCAGGAGGTGCAAGGTATCCTGATGTAAACGCTGCAATTAATCAAAGAGTAAATCGAGGTGCTTTAATCATGAATTACACCGGACATGGCGGAGAAACCGGATTTGCTCAAGAAAGAATTCTTGAAGTTAAAGACATTGAGTCGTGGAATAACTCCAACCGTTTGCCTCTATTTGTAACAGCCACCTGTGAATTCAGTAGGTTTGATGACCCGGGAAGAACTTCCGCGGGAGAAGAAGTAATCCTCAGACCCAACGGTGGTGGTATCGGATTACTGACTACCACCCGACTTGCCTATGCCAACTTTAACGAAACGCTGAACAGAAATTTTTACCAAACTGTTTTTGTTAGAGACTCTGTAACCAAACTTTTCCCGAGGGTAGGCGATGTTTGTACCACAACCAAAAACAAAACGGCTGCGGTAAGTTCCGGCACTAGCAATCATAGAAATTTCTCATTATTGTGTGACCCTGCTGTGCGCCTCAATTTCCCCGATTATAGAGTGTTTACACAAAGTATCAATAACCAACCGGTTTCATTCAATGGCGACACACTAAAGGCGCTTACCAAAATCACGATAAGCGGATACCTTGCTACTCAAAGTGGAACCAAACTGACATCTTATAATGGAATTATTTATCCAACCGTATTCGATAAAGAAACCAAACTGAAAACCCTTGCCAATGATCCTCAATACTCCTCTGCACAAAATTTCAGAATGAGAAGAAGTATCATTTATCGGGGCAAAGCAAGTGTTGTGAACGGTGAATTTAGTTTCTCGTTTATTGTACCAAAAGATATTGATTATTCATTTGGACCGGGAAGAATTAGTTATTACGCTGCAGATGGTAATTTTGATGCCAACGGATTTAATGAAAGTTTCATAGTAGGTGGCACAAACCCCAATGCGGCCTCAGATAATGAAGGCCCAAAAATTGAGGTTTACATGAACGACAACAAATTTGTAGCAGGCAGTATCACCAATGAAAACCCCGATTTGTTGGGTATCATGTTTGATGAAAATGGAATCAATACCGTTGGCAATGGCATTGGACATGACTTGGTGGCAGTATTAGATGAAAACACAGAAAAGTCAATCGTGTTGAACGACTTTTATCAAGCAGATCTAAATTCTTATCAAAGCGGTATTGTACGATACCCTTTCAACAAACTAAGTGAAGGCAGACATACCTTATCGCTTAAAGCATGGGATGTTTACAATAATTCCAATACAGCAACTACCGATTTCGTAGTCGCTTCATCTGCTAACCTAGCGCTTCAACACGTTTTGAACTATCCAAATCCATTTACCACTTTTACCAAATTTATGTTTGAGCACAATAAACCTTGCGAAACATTAGATGTGAGCATACAGATTTTTACGGTATCCGGCAAATTGGTAAAAACACTCGAAACAATCGTTAAATGCGAGGGTTTTAGATCAGAACAGATTACCTGGGATGGCTTGGATGATTTTGGTGATAGAATTGGTAGAGGTGTATATGTTTATCGCCTAAAAGTAACTGCCGCTGATGGAACTTGGGCAGACAAATATGAAAAATTAGTAGTTTTGAAATAACTTATGTCGCAATTAAGTTTAATTTATAAATTTGCACTCCTTTATAGATTATTTGATGAAAAAACATGTTAGGTTTTCCATAGTTTTGTTTGCCATGCTATCCATAGCAACGCAAATCAAAGCGCAAACCGCCACCACACTCACAGGGCAGGAAGTAAGACTAAATACCATCACCACATCAGTTCCATTTTTATCCATTGGGCCTGACTCAAGGGCAGGAGGAATGGGTGACTGCGGTGCAGCATCTTCCCCCGATGTCAATTCGATGCATTGGAATGCCTCTAAATATGCATTCATGGACCGAAAATTTGGTTTCGCCCTAAATTACACACCTTGGTTGCGCAGATTGGTTCCTGACATCAATTTCTCCTACCTTACTGGATACTATAAACTAGACAAAAACCAAGCATTAGCAGGGTCATTAAGATATTTTTCACTAGGTGACATTACCTTCACTGATATCAATGGAAACACCATTGGTCAATTCCGTCCAAATGAATTTTCCCTGGACTTTGCTTACAGTAGAAAGTTGAGTGATAAATTTTCTACAGCGCTAACCTTGAAATACATTTACTCGAACCTAACAAGTAACATCAACGTTGCCGGAGCAAATACAAAACCAGGACAAGCAGTTGCAGCCGATATCAGCGCATTTTACAAAAGCGATGAGTTTAAACTTGGCACCAAAAAAGGATTCTATAATTTTGGTTTGAATATTTCCAATGTGGGTTCAAAAATATCTTATTCTGAATCTGCTGTGAGAGATTTTATTCCTCAAAACCTAAGGATAGGAAACAACCTCACCATTGAATTGGATGATTACAACAAAATATCGATGATGGTTGATTTCAATAAACTGCTTGTACCCACTCCCCCGGATATAGCCAGAGACAGTGTTACGGGTGCACCGGTTATTGGTGCTGATGGAAACTATGTATTGCGTGCAGGAAAAACAACTAACGTGGGAACAATGCAGGGCATGGTGCAATCGTTTTATGATGCACCTGATGGCTTGGCAGAGGAATTCCGTGAGGTAATGTGGGCTTTTGGTTTTGAGTATTGGTATGATAATTTATTCGCCTTTCGAACAGGATATTTCCATGAAGCTGCATCTAAAGGAAACAGACAGTATTTCAATATTGGTGCTGGTTTGCGCTACAACGTATTTGGAATCGACTTCGCTTATTTAATCCCCACTGTGCAGCAAAATCCTTTACAAAATACGCTGCGCTTTACACTTACATTTAACTTTGATGCATCTCAAGGTGGAGGTGTGAAATCAGCCCCAGCTAACTAATGCAGCCCTATAGAATAGGATTTGGCTTTGATGTTCATCAGCTAAAAGACGGACATCCTTTTTGGCTTGCTGGCATTCAAGTCCCTCACTTTCAAGGAGCTTTCGGACATTCTGATGCAGATGTTGTGATACATGCTATTTGCGATGCTCTTTTAGGTGCCGCTGCCCTTGGCGATATAGGTAAACATTTTCCGGATACCGATATGAACTTCAAAGGTATTGATAGTAAAATTCTTCTTAAACAAGTGGTAGAATTATTGCATAAGAGTGGCTATGGTATTGGCAATATTGATGTTACATTGGTTTTGGAAAAGCCAAAAATAAAACCCTTCCTAGAGCAAATGACTTCTACCTTGACTAATGTGATGGGGATTGAAGTAAATCAACTTTCATTGAAAGCCACAACGAATGAAAAAATGGGCTTCGTTGGTCGTGAAGAAGGTGTAGCAGCCCACGCTGTAGCGCTCATTTGTAAAACAAACTGAGCCATTGCCCTTATCTTTTAATTCGGGTATTGTTTTCAAAAAAAATTTGACAGTTAAGATCAGATTTCTTTTACCTTATTAACTCTGTAATACCTATGAGTAACAGCAGTATTTTGAGCAACAAATAAGGATTTGTAAACCTAAGCAACATATACTTGAAAGCATTTCTGCTGTGTAGGATTCTGTGAAGAGGTTTGTTGCCAATGAAGTAAATCTGTTGTTTTTTACTATTGAAGAAGTGTGTGGAATTTATCATAACCTTCTTGTTAATTTGCTTGCAAAAATAGGTTTGCTTCTTAACCAGTTATTTAATTGAATGTTAAGGATTTGTTTTCTAACAACCATATAGATTATAGCGAAAAAAAGCACGGCCAACGTTTATTATGAGCATTTCGCCAAATTTCTTTCAATTAGGTATTTACAACTATATACACTATAAATTACCCCATTGGCGATGATTAAATGTTAACTGTATTATTTATCACTATTTGCTTATTATTGCATGAAGAAAAATTAAACATGAAGGCAATACAATTCATTATATCCCTGATGATGATCAGCAAAATCATGCTAGGCCAGCAGATTAAACAAGAAACAGCGCCTCCCCCAGTTGATGCAATTGCTCCAGAAGAGGAAGTACTTACTTTTGTTGAGCAAATGCCTGAATTTCCCGGTGGACAAAATGCGCTGATGAAATATTTGAGCGGTAATATCCAATATCCTGAAACATGCCGTAAAATGGGTGTTGAAGGAAAAGTATTCATTAAATTTGTTGTTGACAAGGAGGGCATCATCAATCAGGTTGCCGTATTAAGAGGCGTTTCCGATTGTAATCTTCTTGAAAAAGAAGCCCTGCGTGTTGTAAGGTCAATGCCAAAATGGACTCCCGGAAAGCAGCATGGAAAGGCAGTTAATGTGTATTTTACATTGCCCATTTCCTTCAAACTTAGTCATGAAACGGAGGCCAAGTAAACTATTTTATTTCATTCATTTTTATCCTACAACAGCCCTGCTGGCTTTATGTGCCATCATGCTGGGCAGTTGCTATGGTAAATTTGTGATGAGTGATAAAGAATTGCAAGCTTATTATCAAACACATCACCCGAAACCAAGTTTTCATCACTATGACACCATGGGCAGGAGCATTTTTTATGCGCACTCGGGCAATCATGACCTGCCCTTGCTCATCTTCTTACACGGTGCACCCGGCAGATGGTATGGCTATATCGATTACTTAAGCGACAGCTTTTTGTTGCAGCACTTTCAGATGATATCGGTAGATAGGCCGGGATATGGATATTCGGGTGAAGGTATTGCCGAAACAAGCATTTCGTGTCAGGCCGAGTATTTGCAACCAATCATTGAGCGATTTAGTCACGTGCCAATTATACTTATTGGCAGAAGTTATGGTGGCCCAATTGCTTCCTTTGTTACAGCTATGAATCAATCAAAAGTGAAGGCCTTGTTGCTCATTTCAAATGCTGCTGATCCACGTCTTGAGAAATTTTGGTGGTTCTCGAAACCGGTACAAAGTAAACTCGGAAAACTACTACTTCGAAAATCTATCAATGTTTCCAGCGATGAAAAATTTTCACATCAAAATGAATTACAGCAAATGCTTCCGAGATGGCAGCAAATTACCCAACCAACCATTGTATTGCAAGGAGGAAAGGATATAATTATCAATCCGTACAACGGAAAATTTACAGATAGCATGCTTGTTAATGCACCTCATGAGTATATTTTTCTTCCCCAAAACGGACACCTAATCAGCAATGAATCACCTCGACTTATTAAGGAATGTTTAATGGAATTATTACTTAATATTTCGAAGGGATAAACTATCGTTGCCAAATTTTGTTTATTGTTGTCTTTTCATTCACAACCGTTACCAAAAAATAAAAAATTGAGTTCAGAGGTATTAATCAGCATCAAGAATTTGTGTAAGCAATTTAACCAATTTACAGCGGTAAAAGACCTGGATTTGACTGTTTACAAGGGTGATGTATACGGCTTTTTGGGTCCTAATGGTGCCGGTAAAAGCACCACCATTAGAATGTTGATGGGATTGATACACCCTACTTCAGGAACTATTGAAATTTACGGAAAGCACTTACAGGAGGAACGTAGTTTTATCCTAAGCAGCATAGGAGCAATTATTGAAAAGCCCGACTTTTACAACTATTTGAGCGGCATTCAAAATTTAGAGTTGCTCAACAAAATGCAACCTAAACAAGCAAGTCGTGATGATTTATATCGATTGCTTGAGTTGGTTGGGCTTAAAGGACGTGAAAAAAGTAAAGTTAAAACATACTCTCAAGGTATGAAACAAAGACTTGGTTTTGCACAGGCGCTGATGCACAATCCAGATTTAATTGTTTTAGATGAACCAACCAATGGATTAGATCCTCAAGGCGTAAAAGACGTGCGCGATTTAATCATTAAATTAAACAGGGAAGAAGGAAAAACCATATTGATTTCATCACATATTTTAAGCGAAATTGAAATCATTTGCAATCGTATGATCATCATTCAAAAAGGCAGTCGCATTGTAGAGGGTAGTGTAGATGAATTACTCAATAACAATGAGCTTCATGTAACGTTTGAATTTGACAACCACAATAGTGTACTACAATTTATTACTCAACACCCAACATTGCAATCAAAATTTATTGAGGTGGTTAACAATAGATTTCATTTTAACCTACTGAATAGCGAGGTGGCATCTGTCAATAAGCTTTTTATTGAAAATGGCTTTGCTGTGAAATCATTAATTCCTGTGCGCTCTCTGGAGGATTACTTTTTAAACCTTACCTGATTATAATTTATTTAACTCACACAAATACCTATCATAGCCCTATCAAATGTCATTATTGTTTATTAATTTAATTCAGACCGAACTGTATAAAATTTTTCGTAAGGGCAGAAGCTACGTGGGTTTTGGTGCTATTGCTTTTATTGTTATTGTCATACAAATTGCCCTGTATGTTGATGGTGAAAGTTACCTCGATTTAGGTACACAAACCTTAAAAGAATCATTTGCTTTTCAGGGAAACCTGCTGAACGGCTATTTGAGCGTTTACATCATACTCAGTAGCTTATGGATTCACATACCTTTTCTGATTGCGCTTGTAGCAGGTGATTTA
>JALRAS010000038.1:11007-22882 GCA_023262495.1 Bacteroidia bacterium
GGCCGAGGCCACGGGCCAGATGGTGGCCGAGGGGCTCGATGTGACCGGCCGCGCGTGCGACGTCTCGGTGCCTGATGCCGTGGCGCGGTTGGGTGATGAGCTCGCGGTCAACAGGTACCCTAAGGGTGTTGCTGATTAGACCAATCAGCCGAATACAGTTGATTATGGCAAAGTTTACCGCCATACTTTTCTATGTTTTGGCTATTGTATGCTTCATGGCTGTTTTGAGTTTAGGCACTGGGCTATTGATATTTGGCGAAGGAGATTTATTTGTGATGCGCGATATCATTTATGTTTTTGAAAGCAGCGATTCACTATGGCGCATTCTTGCTGCTTTTACATTTTCTTTTTTGAGTATGAGTATGATCGCTTCAATGTCCTTTATGTTCTCATCCTTTGTTGATAGTGCTCAGGGACCTACAATCACCACCATGTCAATCATTATTGTGTTTATGATTATCAGCTCGGTAGATTTTAGTGTTTTTAGGGCTGTAAAACCCTTTATGTTTACTACCTATATGGGTGCTTGGCAGGAATTTTTTGCCGATCCTGTCAATTGGAGTAAAGTGTATCGTGCAGTTTTTGTATTGTTCTCACACATTGTAGTTTTTTTGGGTGTTACTTTGTGGCACTTTAACAGAAAAGATATCCTTACCTAACTATAAGCGTATGCTCCCTAAATTATTTCAGTTTTTTTGTGTAACAATTGTAACCCTGATAGGATCTTTGCCAAGGGCAGTTGCACAGGACTTTAATCCACAACCATTGCTCGATAGTATTCAAGTAAAATTTGGCGGTGTGAAAGATTATAGTGCAGATATTAATATTAAAGTGAATGTATCATTTTTGAAAATTCCTGTAAAGGAGGGCAAGTTATATTTTAAAAATCCCGATCAATTAAAACTTGTGAGTAAGGGTTTTGCCATGTTGCCCAAGCGTGGCATGAATTTTACTTTTAATGAGTTGTTTGAAAAGAAATATAATGTGATTTATGTTAAAAACGAATTAATCAACAAGGTTAAAAGTTATGTAGTAAAAATAATTCCGTTGGATGACAATTCAGATATTTTGCTCGCAACGCTTTGGCTCGATAGAAAAACACAAACAATCATTAAGGTTGATGCGGTATCAAAAAGTAATGGTAAGTTTATCACGCTATTTGAATACCCCGTAAAGCCAAATCCTTTTAGCTTACCCTCGCGGCTTACCTTTACTTTTGAGGTTACAAAAGCCAATCTTCCTATGGGCGTTACGGGCAACTTCGATGCCGAAAAAAAAGCTAAATCAAAAGACAACAAACCTGAACGTGCCACGCTTACTATTGGCTACAGCAACTATATTGTTAACCGGGGTATCTCCGATGCTTTTTTCAAAGAAGACAAACATAACGGTCAAAAATGAGTGCAATTTATCTTGATCACAATGCCACTACACCGGTTGCCACCGAAGTGTTAGAGGCCATGTTGCCCTACTTCACCCAACATTTTGGGAATGCTTCAAGCAAGCTGCACGCCTACGGTTGGGTGGCCGAGCAGGCCATAGAAACTGCTACGCTTCAGGCAGCAACGCTTATTAATGCGCAAAAAAATGAGCTGATTTTTACCTCTGGTGCAACCGAAAGTATCAATTTGGCGCTGAAGGGTGCCGCCTCTTTTTATGGCAAGGTTAAAAATCACATTGTTACCTGTGTTACCGAGCATAAGGCCGTTTTAGAAACTTTGGAGACGCTATCAAAAAAAGGATTCGAGGTAACATTGCTGCCGGTTGATCGCTCGGGGCGCATCGACTTGGATCAACTGAATGAAGTTTGCCACCACAAAACACTCATGGTTTGCATGATGCACGCCAATAACGAAACCGGCACGGTTCACCCAATCAAACAAATTGGAGAAATTGCTCACCAACATGATGCTTTATTTTTTTGTGATGCCACTCAAAGTGCGGGTAAAATGCAGATAGATGTACTTGATGAAGGTATTGATTTATGCTGCTTTTCGGCACATAAATTAAACGGCCCAAAAGGTGTTGGAGTTTTATATGTGAAAGATGATGCCCGAAAAATAAGCTTAACTCCGATGATAGATGGAGGCGGTCAGCAAAGAGGAATGAGGGCCGGAACCTTAAATGTACCAGGCATTGTAGGTTTTGGAAAGGCCTGCGAATTAGCCGAGAAAAATAGATGGGAAAATGGCGTTCAAATCTCAAGAATGCGCACCATTCTCGAACAACAAGCTACACTTTTTCCGGATGTTTTTATTAATGGCGATATTAGGAACAGGTTATTCAACACCACCAATATTTGTTTTAAAAACAAACAAGCAACAGCAATTTTTAAAGCGCTCAAACAAGTTGCCGTGGCCAATGGATCGGCCTGTGCATCAGCTCATTTAGGTGTTTCTCATGTGCTACTGGCTATGGGATTAACAGAACAAGAAGCGGGCTCATCCGTGAGGTTTAGTTTTGGCAGCGGTAATACCTTAGAAGAAGTACACGCAGTAATCGACTTGCTAGCCAAGCTTTATGAATAAATTTTAAGCTAAAGCCGATGTAAGCTTCATCACCTATTTCCATGTTATGAAAAAATTTAAAAGCGGCCTTATTTTAGTTAATTTTATTTAAGTGCTTTCAATTACGAGCGAATAGATTACATTTGCAACATGATTGAAGACAAGCGAATAGACTTAAATAACCTACCCAATCATGTGGCCATCATTATGGATGGAAATGGCCGTTGGGCTAAAAACAGAGGAGAACACCGCATATATGGTCATCAGCACGGAGTAAAAAGTGTACGTGACTGTACTGAAGCTGCTGCCGAATTAGGCATCCGCTACCTAACCTTGTACGCCTTTAGCACCGAAAACTGGTCGCGCCCCAAGGAAGAGGTAGATGCGCTGATGGAATTATTGGTTCAAACTATCTTAGCCGAAACGCCTACCCTAAATAAAAATAATGTTCGCCTATTGGCCATTGGTAATTTGCGTTCCTTGCCCGGAAAATGCTTCGAGCAACTCACCGAAGCTATGGCTGATACTGCCAAAAATACCGGCTTGACACTTGTTTTGGCACTCAGCTACAGTTCAAAATGGGAAATTGTAGAAGCAGCAAAAAATATTGCCAAAGATGCTATGGCTGGCCAATTAGACATAGAAACAATTAATGACAATACCATTGACGCTTATTTAACTACAAAAGATATTCCTCACCCCGAACTTTTAATTAGAACAAGTGGTGAACACCGCATCAGCAATTTCTTGCTCTGGCAGATTGCCTATGCAGAACTCTACTTCACAGATATGTTATGGCCTGACTTCAATAGAGCTGCCTTCTTTGAAGCTATTGTTGATTACCAAACCCGCGAACGCAGATTCGGTAAAACCAGTGAGCAACTTACCTCTTAAATCTATGACAGTGAGAGATATTTTCAGTGTGGCTTCTGCTCGTAATTGTTTTTTATGTTTTTTAATGATGATGGGCTTCAACACCTTTTCTCAAACAATTATTGGAGATCAGGATGTTGATTTGAATATGAGTGTGCAAGTAGAATACGAAATTGGTGGAATTGTTGTACAAGGAACCGACTATCTCGACAAAAATGTGATTGTGCTATCGAGCGGACTTAGCGTGGGAGATAAAATTTTTGTTCCTGGAGAGTCGATTACCAAAGCCATTAAAAACTTGTGGGAGCTCAATTTATTCAGTGATATCTCTATCAGTGCAGAAAAAGTAAGCGGTAAAACTATTTTCTTAAGTATCAATGTAGAAGAGCGCCCCCGACTTACCAAATTTAGTTTCAAAGGAGTAAAGAAAAGTGATGCTGATGATATTAGAGAGAAAATTAAACTTAACCGTGGCAAAATTGTAACCGATAATTTGATTGTTACCTCTAAGAACACCATCAAAGAATTTTTTGTTGACAATGGCTATCTTGATGTGGAGGTAAGCGTTACACAAACGGCTGATACAAGCTCACAAAATGGAGTTACATTGCTCTTTAAAGTGGATAAAAAGAAGAAAGTAAAGATCGAAAAAATACTGTTCGAAGGAAACAATAACATTGAGGCCAAAAAGCTAAAGAGGACCATGAAAGAAACCAAGGAAAAGCATTGGTATAATATTTTTAAATCTTCGAAGTTTATTGAGGAAAATTACGAAGCCGATAAGCAAAAAATTATTGAAAAATATAACTCCAAAGGTTTTAGAGATGCTCAAATTGAATACGATACTGTTTACTCATCAAATCCGGGCCTCATTAGCATCAAAGTTAAAATCAATGAAGGGCCGAAATACTTTTTCAGGAACATCACTTGGGTAGGTAACAGTAAACACAGCACTGCTGAGCTCAACAATATTTTAAGTATCAAAAAGGGCGATGTGTACTCTCAATCCTTGCTTGATACGCGCCTGTCGATGAGTCAAGACAGCCGTGATGTAACCTCTTTGTACATGGATGATGGGTATTTGTTTTTTCAGATACAACCGGTAGAAATTTTAGTTGAGAACGATAGTATTGATATCGAAATGCGTATTTATGAAGGCAAACAAGCCACTATCAATAAGATTACCGTTACCGGAAATACCAAAACCAACGACAAGGTAATTATCAGAGAAATTCGTACTAAACCGGGGCAACTGTTTAGTCGTGCAGACATCATTAGAACGCAGCGTGAATTGGCACAGTTGAGATATTTTAATCCCGAAAAGCTTGGCGTAAATCCTAAACCAAACCCTGCCGATGGAACGGTAGATATAGAGTATGTAGTGGAAGAGCAGGCCAGTGATCAGCTAGAGTTAAGTGGTGGTTGGGGAGCCAACCGTTTAATTGGAACTTTAGGTGTTTCATTCAATAATTTTTCTGCACGTAATTTTTTTAAGTCCAGTGCTTGGCGACCTGTACCTGCCGGTGATGGTCAAGCATTGAGCGTAAGAGCACAAACAACAGGAAGATTTTATACCGCCTTCAATGCCTCTTTCACAGAACCTTGGCTAGGTGGGAAAAAACCCAATAGTTTCAGTACAACGGTTTATCACAATCGCCAAAATCAAACAGGATTGAGATTCGATGATCCCTTACGACAAACTTTGTTTATCACAGGTGTATCATTTGGATTGGGCAAAAGGTTGAAGAAACCGGATGATTATTTCACACTTTTTCAAGAAATCAACATAGCCAACTATCAGCTCAACAATTTCAGAGGAACTTTTACCTTTAGTAACGGACAAGCGCTCAATGCCAGTTACAAGGTGGCCTTGAGCAGAAATTCTGTGGATGCTCCAATCTATCCGCGTAGCGGCTCACAGGTAACCACCTCTCTTCAGTTTACATTACCATACAGCAGGTTTAGAGACGCCTCTAATAACACCCAAGACTACTATACCCGCGAAACCGATAAATTACGCTTGGTTGAGTACTATAAATATAAATTTACTACCACTTGGTATATGCCTCTTGACAAAGCTAAAAAGTTAGTGCTAATGACCAAGCTTGGATTCGCCTATCTAGGCGCCTACAACAAAAATATGGGCTTTAGTCCGTTCGAAAGATTCTATTTAGGTGGTAGTGGTTTGACCGGGTTTGCCCTTGACGGACGTGAAATTATTGCACTCAGAGGATACATCGATCAATCGGTAGGTAATACCTTTGGCACTGGCTCAATTGCTGTTAACAAATACACCATGGAATTGCGCTATCCTTTGAGTCTTAATCCGAGTGCCACTATATTTGTACTTGGTTTTGCCGATGCCGGTAATGCTTGGACCAGTTATAAAAAATATAGCCCTTTTAACGTAGTTAGAAGTGCAGGTGCGGGGGTCAGGGTATTTTTACCCATGTTTGGTTTGCTTGGTTTAGATTATGGATGGGGCTTTGATAAAGTGGATAACCGCGCTAATAATGGTAATGGTAAAGGACAGTTTCATTTTACTATTGGAGCAAATATTGGCGATTTATAACATTTTGAAAACAACATTTTGGCACAGCATTTGAAAGCGATTTGTTAAAATCATTGAAACTAAATGAAAAGAATACAGATGATTTTATTATTTTCGCCCGCTGTTTGAATAAGCGGGATTAATGTTTAACATAAATCTTTGAAAAAATGAAAAAATTATTGATTACCTCAGCAGTTGTGTTTATTAGTGTGATTGGTGCTTATGCCCAAAAATACGCCTATGTAGATACCGATTACATTTTGAGTAACATTCCAGAATACAAGAGTGCACAGTCTCAAATTGACAATTTAAGTGTACAGTGGCAAAAAGAAATTGAAACCAAATACGGTGAGATAGATAAGTTATACAAAGCATTTCAGGCCGAGCAAATTTTGCTTACCGAGGACATGAAGAAGAAAAGAGAAACTGAAATCATTACCAAAGAAAAAGAAGTTAAAGAGCTGCAAAAGTCTAAGTTTGGAGTGGATGGCGAATTGTTTAAGAAAAGACAAGAGTTGGTAAAACCTATTCAAGATAAAGTTTACAACGCTATTAAAGCTTTGGCAGAAAAAAGCACCTATGCTGTTGTGTTTGACAAGGCAAGCGGAACAACCATGCTTTACACCAACCCTAAATACGATAAAAGCGACCTTATATTAACCAACATGGGTTACAAAAAGGGAGCCACCAAATAACCCAAAAATACCTTTAAACCAATAAACTAATGAAGAAACTGTTTTTAATTTTTACTGTAGCCACTTTGTCATTGAGCAGTAACGTGATGGCTCAAAAAACTGCGCACATCAATTTAAATGATTTGTTATTATTGATGCCTGAGCGTAAAAAGGCCGAAACCGATATTCAAGATTACGCCAAAACACTTGACGGCCAAATGAGAACAATGAATGCCGAATATGAAAGCAAAGTACAAGAATACACCTCAAAAGAAAGTATTATGACTGAGCCGGTGAAAATTGACAAACAAAAAGAAATTGCTGACTTAGAGGAAAGAATCAGAAATTTTCAAACCACTGCGCAAGAATCTTTGCAAAAGAAACAAAGCGAATTGCTTGAGCCAATGATGACAAAAGCTAAGAAATCGGTAGAGGAAGTTGCGAAAGAAAACGGCTATAAATACGTAATCGATAGCAGTCAGGGAATGTTATTGTATGCTGATGCAAGCGATGATATTATGGCCTTGGTAAAGAAAAAAATGGGATTGAATGCTGCCCCAAGCACCACCGAAGCACCAAAGAAATAAATAGGTAAAATATAATTCAAAAGCCCTGCCAAAAGCGGGGTTTTTTTGTTTTTATACCTATGATTACAGGTATAGTTCATGAGATCAATTCAACCCAATTCGCACGAGAAAATGCAGCATCAATAAAATAGACATAATCCAATTTATTGTTTTTATATACTTATAACAAAACGAATAACAGACGATTATATTAAATTTATTTGAGCTGTGTTTGAAATAATTAATTGTAAATTTGCTTAAACATATATTATAAAATGAAAAAAATACTGCTCCTTTCGCTATATCTGATAACTTTCATTGTTTCCTCCAAAGCACAAAACTTTTTAAATGCCTACAGCGATCAAAATCAAACCGGCTATTTAGGTTTTATCAATCGTATAGCGACTGACCCTTTCAACAATGTGGTGAATACAAGCACATTTTCAGGGACTTTCAATGTTGGCGGACAAAATTTTAGCAGCCAAGGTGCGCTTAGCTCAATTATTATTAAGCGAGATGACAATGGTTCGTTGCTATGGGCAAAAGCGCTCAGTTGCAATGGAACAACGGTTATTGGTGGTATTTATATCGACAATCAATCCAATGTTTATGTTTCTGGTTTTTTTGGTGATACTTTATTGGCAACGCAGCTTAATTGTCAGCCCTTTCCAATCAGTAATCCAATAGGCATTAGGGCATTTGTGGTAAAGTATGCGCCAAATGGTAATGTATTGTGGAGCAATTCTTTTGCCTGCTCTACAAGCGGAGCTTCGGGCAATGCCGATTTATATCGTATAACAGGCAGTGGCACTAATCGCATAGCGGTATCGGCAGCATTTGAAAATGTTGGAGCACAAAACATCGGCTCCAGCACAGTTTCTACCACAGCGGGCAATGTTGTGATTGCGTTTGCCGATGACAACGGGAATTGGATTAATGCAAAGGTACTCACAGGTAGCAACAATACACAACTAAGTATGAGCTTGGCTATGAACAGCTCAGGTGAGTTATTTTTGGGTGGTGTTTTTAGAGGAAGTATGAACCTTGATGCGGCCGGAATAATCACGAGTCCACCTTCTGATTTAAATGATTACATCATAAAAATGAATGCGGCCGGAGACTTCGAATGGGCACACAATTTACCCTGCGGCTCATGGTGGCGCACCGAGGTAATGACTTATCAAAATGATGTGTTTTTAACCGGTAGTTTTGGAGGCAACGTAACTATTGGAGGAACAAGTCTTTCTGCTTCTTTTTACTCTACTTATCTCACCAAAATTGACAATGCCGGCAATTTTTTGTGGGCCAAAAAATATGGAGACTTGGAAACTAATATGTATTGTGCAGACATCATCAACAATCAGATCTATATTTGTGGTTATACCCTATCCTCGGCTAGTTCCAACATATTCGACACCTATAATTTAGTTTATGCCAATACACTGCCAAGCGGTGTATCAAACCCAAGTAAAGCCTATCTGATTAAATTGGATGTTAATGGCAATGTGTCCAAGGGCGCATGCTATGGTTTTAATTTTCCTACACTCAACACCATGGGTATTACAGCTACCGACAATAAAGTATACTTAACCGGTAATGCCGGCAGTGCAGCACGATTTGGAGGGCACACCGTAAATGCCGCTCAGATCAATGGAAATAACTATGTGGCTATTTATACCGACAGTACCAATTTAATTTCAGGCAGTGCTTTTTATGACGCTAACAGCAACAATACCATGGATGCAGGAGAACTTTCATGTCAGGTTAATCTTTCTTTGAACAATGGTACAAGCAGCACAAGTACACTTATTAATGGCGATTACATCATTGGCGTTGGAACCGGTTCATATACTTCTTCGGTAATCAACCCTCCTCTTTACTACACCTACAGTCCTGCAGGATATACCTCTACTTTTCAAACCTTATCGAGTGAAGTTGACTCCAACCGCAATTTTGCTTTTCAACCAATACCCAACCAAAGCGATTTAGTGATTGATTTGGTAACCGGATTTTTTAGACCCGGTTTTAATGGATTTGCCTATGTAACACTCAACAATATTGGCACTACTCCGCAAACCGGAAATATTGATTTGTTATTTAATCAACCCGACATTATTATTAACAGCATTAGCCCATCAGCAGCTACAATTACAGGCAATTCGGCTACAATAAGTTATTCACTGATGCCGGGCGAGCATATTACTTTTTTAGTGAGTTACTATGTTTCAGTTACCGCGCAATTGGGTACAAACTTCATTAGTTCGGCTGCTGCCATTAATGCTAATGATGTAACACCCGGCAACAATAATATCCAACTTAATTCAATCATCACAGGTTCATACGATCCCAACATTAAAGTGGTATCTAATACCACTATTTTTCCATCATTCATCAACAATGGAGAATATATAGAGTATACCGTATTTTTTCAAAACACAGGAAATGATACTGCATTTACTGTATTGATTATTGATACATTAAGTAGCTTGCTCGATCAAAGTACACTCAGCGTGATCAGCAACAGTCATCCCATGGTGATTAATAATTATGATGGTGTATTATGGTTCCGATTCAACAATATTTTACTGCCCGACAGTAATACCAATGAGCCCGCTAGTCATGGTTATGTGAAGTATAAAATTAAACCCGTAAGCACAATGAATATTGGTGATCAAATTTTGAATACAGCCTATATTTATTTTGACTTTAATGCTCCAATTATTACCAATACCACCGCTACCGAATTAACAACTATCAATACAGTTGCTGCAACCAACCAATCAAAAAATATTCAAGTTTTTCCTAACCCTGCAACTAATGAAATTGTACAAATAAGGGCTCCTGAAAAAATACAGCGTATTGAGTTGCTTGATGTTTCGGGCAGATTAATATCGTCAGACAATGGCAAGGGCAATGGTATTTATGATTATGATGCTCACCTACTTGTAAAAGGTATCTATACGATAAGAATCGTAGGAGAGATCAATGTTTATGAGCAACGCCTGATTAGGTATTAATGCAGTTGGTAGAAATAATTTACCCCAATAGCACGCTAATAAATTTTAATAAGAGTAATCACGCTCAGCTGTTGTTTTTAATCCATTGAACCGATATGTTGAATTACAGCTGTTGTATCGGCTCTGCATTATCTAATACCGATTACACTTTCAATTTAGTCCAATTTCGGCATTGCCTCATTGTACTACTTTCAAGTAGTATCGGCACTAACCATTGCATATTTATTTTTTAGTTGGACTAAAAAATAAATGCAATTGGTATAATGTGGAATTTGGGTTAAACATGAGTTCAATGATTGGACTCTAAATTAAAAAACTGTATAGTATACAAATGAATTTATATGATACATTATGTATGATACATTTTGTATGATATATTTTGTATGATTTCAAATAAGTCATATATTTGTATTATGAAAAGTTTATTGAATCCCTTTCCCTTAGGTGTTTACAATGGTCCTGAATACTTTTGCAACCGCTCGGCAGAAGTAAAAGAAATTAATCAAATGATTAACCATGGTGCAAATATTGCTTTATTTGCTATCAGAAGATTGGGTAAAACAGGGCTTATTCATCATGTATTTAATGGTCATAAAAGCAATAAAAAAACCGCTTGCATTTATGTAGATATTTTAGCAACAAGAAACATAGCCGAATTTACCAATTTAATAGCCACAGCTGTTTACAACAAGTTTCCTCAGCAAAATACCCTAGGAAAAAAAATTTCGGAGCTTTTTAAACGTTTCAGACCAACAATTACGTTTGATGAACTTTCGGGAACCCCTTCCCTGTCGTTAACTATTGACACCAAAACACAGAAAGAAAACACCATTGGTCAAATATTTCAGTTTTTGGATAAGCAAAAAGTGAAAGTTGTATTTGCTATAGATGAGTTTCAGCAGATACTAGAATATCCCGAGAGCAATACTGAAGCGATATTGAGAACACAAATTCAGCAACTAAAAAATACAACCTTTATATTTTGCGGAAGCAATCAAAAAATGATGCATCAAATTTTTAATTCGGCCAAACGACCGTTTTTTGGTAGCTGCAGCAATTTAAATCTTGGTTACATTGATGAGAAAGATTATCAATCATTTATCAAAAAGAAATTCAATCAACGACAAAGGACAATTGATGATGAAGCGCTTGATTTTATCTGCCGATGGACTTGTCTTCACACCTTTTACACGCAGCATTTTTGTCATACCTTATTCAACAAAAACAAGGTACATAGTACGCTTAAAGATGTACGAGAAACAGCTATTGATATATTAAACTTGAACGAAGGCATCTACTTCCAATATAAAAACCTTTTAACTGCGGCACAATGGAATTTACTGCGCGCTATTGCCTGCGAAGAGCACGTGTATCAGCCACAATCGAAACTGTTTATTGAAAAGTACAAATTAGGAACTCCGGCACTGGTTAAAAGAGGTTTAGATGCTTTGCTTGAAAAGGAAATGATTTTTTATCAAAGCGGAGTTGAAAAGCCCTACTACGAAGTGTACGATAAATTTTTAATGCGGTGGTTGCAATACAAATAGATAGAATACCACAAGCAAATACTGTATTAATAGTAAAAACTTGGGCACGTTTTCCTGAATAAGTTCTTGTTCTTTTTGTCTTGAAACAAAAAGAACCAAAAAATTCAAGGCTGCGTGAAAATTGGCTAAAAAATAAAATG
>JALRAS010000039.1 GCA_023262495.1 Bacteroidia bacterium
TAGTTCCATGCCATATGCTCTTCCTTTCCCTGTGCTGCTTACATCTTCATTCCCAATTGCTCCAAAGTTACCGCCCTGATTGGCTAAGGAGGTGCCATCAAAATTTGATACAGGGTAATTACTGTAGGCCTTGTAAAATCCTTCGGCAGTGATGCGCATGGAGCTTGTTGGTAAATATTCCAATCCCGCAACGTAGTGATCGCAAAGGATGTACTTGTTATCCTTGTTCACAAAATTTCCTGCATTATCCTTAAAGCCAAGCACCGTATAAATAGGAATTTTTGTATACCTGCCTACCGATGCATTGATATTCCATTTTTCGGTTAAAGCATAGCTTAGTGAAAGACGGGGAGATATGGCATTCAAAGGATTAAGGCCATCGTTTGTAAATGAATTCACATCTGTTCTGATCCCCAAAGTGGCGGTTAAGCGGTCGGTAAAAAATCTTCTGCTTACACTACCAAATATACCCCCTCTAAAAAATGCAATATCTGAGTCAAAATTGAAGCTTACTGCGGGTTGTATCAGGTTTCCTAGGGTATCTTTCAGTTCTTTGCGCAGTCTAATAAATGAATTGTTGTTATACTTCACATATTGAGCCATCAAACCGTAATTAAATTTCCACTTACCCGAAAATTGATTGACATCCCATCTTAATTTGTTTTCTATTTCTTGCGAGATTGATTTTAAATTTCTTTTGCTCTCATCGTTGGCTTGGGCATTTTCAAACTGATCGAGCTGATTATTAAACATATTTCTGCTTAAAGCAATGTTGTAGTATCCTTTATTGATGAGGCGCTTTAAATTGATCCCCACAGTGTAGGTCCACTGATTGATGGTTGGGAAAGCCCGCAATACATACTCTTTGCTGGGGTCGGAGTTTTTTGGCACACCAAAATTAAACTCATCTATAGCTCCTATACCAATAGCAGTAAGTGTTGTTTTAGAATTAATTTGATGATTTACCTTGTATTGAAAATCCCAGTAATTTGGACGAATAGGTAAATCTATTGCTTCAAAAAGTAACTGCAAATAAGACCTTCTTGCCGATGCCAAAAAGGTTGTTTTTTTGCTTAAAGGCCCCTCTAAAGTACCGGCTATTTCGGTGCTGCTTAGTCTAAAGTTACCTTGAAATTTTTCAGGGTTACCGTTTCTTTGTTTGAACTGCAAAACTGATGACAATGCATTGTCGTACTTGGCTGCAAAGCTGCTGCTACTGAGTGTTACATCCTCAATAAATGAAACATTCAAAATGCCTGCGGGACCACCTGCACTGCCTTGTGTGGCAAAGTGATTGATTTGTGGCACCTCTATGCCATCTAAGTAGTAAACGTTTTCATTTGGTGCCCCACCGCGTATGATAATATCATTTCTAAAACTTGCACTTCCTGTGGTTCCACTTACTCCGGGCAAAGCTTGCACCACTTTAGAAATATCAAAGTTACCACCCGGATTACTTTTAATTTCCTCGGCAGATAAACTCTGAACTGATAAAGGCGTTTCGGTGCGCTTGCCAAAGGTATTTGAGGTTACCGTTACTTCTTTTAAATTTTCGGTGGCTGGCTCTAGTTCAACAGCTAAGATATTGTCATTGCCCGTAGTTACCACAATGTTAAAAATAGTTTGTGACTGATAGCCAATAAATGAAAGCTTCAAATTATAACTGCCCGGAGCGATACCTGTAATTTTAAATTTTCCGTCAAGATCGGTGGCGGCACTTAATGTTGTACCTTCAAGCGCTGCAGCAACACCCACCAAAGTTTCTTGTGTGTTTTTGTCCTTCACAACGCCTATAATATTTCCTGTTTTTTGAGCATGTAAAAACAAAGGACAAATAATTCCCAACAGGTAAATGGTAATGACGAACGATTTTTTTAATTGGTGGTGTTTCATAGATATAGAATTAGAAAATGCTAAACAAAATTAACACACAAATGTTTCTAAAGCTTTTTTGGGGCTATAAAATTCTAATTTGAGCCAAGTAATTTGGGTGCAATAACAATGGACTGTTTATTTTATAAAGTAGGCAGAACACACTTTGATTGCGTAATTACAATGAAAAAACAAATCAAGTTTAAAATATATTATATATCTGATAAATAATACTTTAGCTACTTAAAAATGTAAATTCTGTCATTACGTTGACAATATTTATATAAATTCTGTCATTACGTTGACAATTTTACTATTTTTGTGTCATGGAAATTAACAGAATTCAAGCGAAGGAATTAGCTAAAATACTAGTGCCTCAGAAGGTTACCTTGCTTTTAGGTGCCAGACGGGTTGGCAAATCTATTTTAATCGAAAAATTCTTGAATAAGTATAAGGGCGCATTTTTACTATTAAACGGAGAAGATGAAGACACCCATGAATTACTTGCCAAAAGAACTACTGCCAACTATAAGCGACTATTAAATGGTTACGACTTATTGGTAATTGATGAGGCACAGGCCATTCCCGATATTGGTAAAAAACTGAAACTCATGGTGGATACCATCAAGGGTATAAAAATTTTAGTTACCGGATCCTCTGCATTTGATTTACTTAATGTTTCCGGTGAGCCGCTCACCGGTCGCAGTAATACGCTCAACCTATATCCAATATGGCAAGGAGAGCTCAAGGAGAATAGTCTGCAAACAAAACAAAATCTTGAAGATAGATTAATCTACGGATCTTACCCTGAAATATGGCATTACACTAAACTCGAAGACAAAAAGAAATACTTACTTGAATTAGTAAATGCTTACCTATTGAAAGATATCTTAATCCTAGATGGAATTCGGAGTCCTTCAGTAATTTTTAATCTCTTAAAATTAATTGCTTATCAAATTGGCAAAGAAGTTTCATACAACGAACTTGGAACAGCCCTTGGTATAAGTAAAAATACGGTTGAAAAGTATCTCAACCTGTTAACACAAGTTTTTGTGCTGATTAAAGTGCCTGCATACAGCAACAATCTCCGTAAAGAAATTTCAAAAAGTCAACGATGGTATTTTGTTGATAATGGGATTAGGAATGCGATTATACAAGACTTTACACCATTGGCCTTGCGCAATGGCACTGATATTGGCATGCTGTGGGAAAACTACTTATTCCTCGAAAGAATAAAACGAAATGATTACCTCAAGGATATTAAATCTTACCATTTTTGGCGTACCTATGATCAACAGGAAATAGATCTCATTGAAATTAAAAATAAAGTGATGTCGGCTTTTGAATTTAAATACAGTTCAAGTAAATTACCAAAGAAGCCCATTGCTTTCGATAAGGCATATCCTAAAGCAACTTATCGGGTTATTAATGAGAAAAACTATTTAGATTTTGTAATATAAGTTTGCTCAAAGTAAAAGCATAGGATTATCGGCATAAAAAAATGAAAAAATTGTCATTACAATGACAATTTTTATATAAATTCTGTCATTACGTTGACAGAATTTACAAAATAAATTCGTTAAATCTGTCTAAACTCTAAGTGCAATAGGCATTGTTGATATAACTTATAACACCGAATTTATCAATAGAAGTTACGAATGTAACGCACTAGTGATTTTATGAGGGTAATCACACTTAGCAGCTGTAATTCAATCCATTGATTCAATGGATTGAATTACAGCTGTTTCAGCGATTCCGCATTTTCTAATGCGGAATTTGGGATAAATCACATTTGAATAACAACTATTTCAGCGGTTCCGTATTTTCCCTGATTAGGAATAGGGGAGGGCCAAAAAAAATCAGCCGCTTAAGGAAGGCTTAAGCGGCTGACCAATAAAGAATTTAAATTACTGCTTTGTGAATCGTTTTACCACCCTTTCGCCATTATTGCCAGTTAATTCTAGGAAGTAAGTTCCTGACTTGAGGTGAGTAACGGGCAGGCTTGAATCATTTGTAGAGTAGCTAACCGAGATTTCTTCTCCCAATATGGAAAACATGCGTACTCCGGTAATACCAAAGTTACCATTTGCAATGTGCAAGGTATTATTCACGGGATTAGGGTATAGTACGATGTTCGATAGAGCGGTTTCGGTTAATCCTGCAGTTGAGTTTACTTGAATGGTATCAACTGAAATATTTGTACTGCTTCCATTGCCATTGATCGCTTCTAATGATACAACATAGGTTCCAGGTATATTAAAGGTGATAGTTGGATTAGTAGAAGAAGAATTGCTGTTGGTAAATTGCCAACCGCTTGCCGGATCAACACTCCAATTCCATGAAGTTACGCATGGCTCAGAGGCATCAGTAAAGGTTATGCTTTGTCCTTCATCAATGGTGTTAGAACCTGCAGTAAAAGTTGCTGTGGGAACAACCCCTGAATTTTCGATAATATGTAACACGGAGTTTTTAATAGGATTGCAAACCAAATCAATATTACCTGAAGGCCATCTTACAATCACAGAATCAATGCTGCTTGCAGTGCCTAAGCCAAAGTGCGCATTCAACGTTCCCATGTATCTGAATCCAACTCCTGATCGTACATCTCTTATTTGCTTACCCCAAGCACCGTATATTTCAACACGTGCACCGATTCCATTTTTGTTGCTGTTTGTTCCTTCAACTGTTACAGTAAGCCAATTGTTATTATTACCTTGGTTCAGATGCAAAGTTGATCCGTTTAATACATCCAAAAAGCCATCATTATTCAAATCCCCAATAGAACCAACACTGATTGAATACGGCACTGTGGTGAAAGTGTTGTTGCCATTGTTATACAGGATATTACTATTGGTAAGCACATCTGCAAAGCCATCGTTATTAAAGTCATACGAAACGTATTCAATACTCATTCCCGGATACGTATCAATACCACTGCCTGAAGTAATATCGGTAAATGTGCCGTCTCCATTATTGTGCATAAATTTGTGCATACCATCGGCATTTGAGCTTGCTCCAACTACCACATCCATCCAACCATCATTATCAAAATCATTCCAAGCCGAAGACCATGTTTGAATAGGGTCAGCCATATTGGTACCGTTTGATACATTGGTAAACGTGCCATTACCATTGTTTTTGTGCAGCTCATTGATTTTAGCAGTTCCTGCTCCACCACGGCATTTTGCAATAAACAAGTCGGGCAATTGATCATTGTTATAATCTACCCAAATTGAGCCATAATTGCCACCATTGGGGTGGTCGCCAACTCCACCTTGATTGAAAGTTAGGTTACCACTGCCATCATTGATATAATAAACATTAGGAGCAACATCATGGCAAACAAAGGCATCTAAGTGGCCATCGTTATTCATATCTACAAAATTACTACGCTGAGAAAATACATATTCCGGACCTGATACTTGCGTATAACCTGTTCCACCACTATCAGAAATCATAAAAGTTACTCCGCTGCCTCCTCCATAAAGCAAATCGTTATAGCCGTCTTCATTGAGATCTCCCGCAGCTAAACTCCAAGATGGTGTGTTTTGTGCTGTAGTTGTGGTATAATTGGATGTTGTGAAAGTTCCATTGCTATTTTGTTTTCTGATTTGAATAGTGGTAGCATTAACACTCACGATATCATCCAAATGATCTCCGTTCATATCAACAGCTGCCATAACTGAACCACTAACGCTACTCAAAGATACCGGAGAGAAGGTTATGTTAGTTGGGTTAGGGGTTTGGATGGTATCCTCAATTAATTCAAACATAAATCCGTTTGAACTCCACTGATTATCGAAAACGATGTAGTAATCATTATTGGCGGTACAGTTGAAAGTAACCACACATAGCGCATTATTTCCACTGTCGTCATCACCATCAACACAGGTGAGCGCACCGCAGGAGCCGGTGTAAACATTTACCCGGTTATCAGTTAGTCCGTTGCTCGGAAAGTCAGAGGTAATTGTAACAGCGTAATCTTGAGTTGGTGTATACTTATACCAATTAGCAGCGGTGGCAGTCAGTGAGCCCGAAATACAAATAGATCCAGGAACCTGTGTGCCGTTTATCGCAGTCATGCCATAAACACCTGCGTTAATTACTTGTGCAGTTGCACATGATTGTTGTGCTTGAGCAATTCCTTGACTAAAAATAGCGATGAATGTTGAAAGTAAAATTTTTTTCATTTGATTATGTTTATTGGTTAACCATTACAGTCGTTAATGGAGGTGATGTAATCTTTTAATAGTTGAACTGCCTCCTCATCAATTATCGTTCTTCCAAGGAGTGGCATACGGTTGCTTTCGTCAGTTGAACTGAGTCTGAAATGCATCATTGATTTATTGAAATTGCCGGGTAAGATAATTTTAATCAGCATAGGGTCTAAGGTTTCATCGGGTGTAACACATATGCCCATGTTCTCGGGCAGGATTGTCTCTGAGTATGCCAATCGAAGTGGTCGATAATCACAGTGGCTATTCTCCCTGTGACAATGAGCGCAGTTGATATCTAAGAACGACCTTAATCTTTCTCTGAGGGGCTTACTGCTGTCTTTGTAATCGATGGTGGAAACAATGTTTGCAGGCAAATTATTCTCCAAAATGCCTTTAGAAACCCAATGTTGTAGTTGATTGAAGGTTCCTGAGGTGTAGGTAAAGTTGTTGTTTAGGTTTTGAGGTTGTATGCCAATAGGAATTGGATTATTGTTGGTTTTATGACAAGTTAAACACTCAAGTGCTGATGGTATCCTATAATTGGCGCTTTTTATGGTTCCATTTTGACTCCATGAGATAGGGATATTACTACCATCCATTTGTAAAGTCGCTTCAGTTTGCTCCTCATTCCATACATATTCTGCAAAAATCCATCCTGTCGATTTTTTAATCATGATTCTTGTTTCAAGAATTTTGGTTACGCCTGATGGTTGTACATTGTCGTAGTAAAATGTTTTGATAAGTGCAGCTCCAACGGGTAATTCAATAATTTTATTATCGGCAATATAAGTGCCTTTTAACCCTGAGGGGAGCCAAACAAATCTTTTCTTTAGCGCATAATCAGTGAAAAGTGAAGATGCAAGTTGATAGGGCATTACCCCATCTTCCGGCACTTGATCTTTCATTTGGCCTTTGAAAAAACGATATTCAGATAGTTTTTGATATGGTACCGTGCTCAAGTCCACTGATACACCAGTGGGAAGCGGTGTAGGCTCGGTTGGAGTTGGAGCAGGTGCTTCGGGTACCTCGGGGATTGTTGGCTCAACTGGCTCTTTCTTACAAGAATTGAGAACAATGGCAAAGACAATCGAAAAAAATAAGAATAGAGCAGTAAATTTCTTCATCATATATACTTATTGGCAAATGTAAAATTTTTCTTTTAATTTTTGAGTCTTTTGAATATAATTTAGAGGACCCAAGCAACAAGGTTGTCTGAGCGTGACAACTTATTGCACCATGGTTGGCGCTGCATCAGCCTTGACCGAAATATCAAATGCCTTTTTGTTTATCGAATATTATAGCAAATTAATACTTTCATGATATTCTTTTTTTGTTTGATGTTTTAGTATTGATAATTAATACATAGGCAAACTGTCATAATTGACTTTTAAATTTTAAGGAAATACACCTAAGAAGGCGTTTTAATCAATTCAAGGGATGTATTAAACCACAACTATAATTGAGATTCCGCATCTTCTAATGAAGAATTTTGGGGTGTTTTTTCAGAGGGTAATTCTTTTGAAAATAGTATTCATAGACATCCATTTAATCGAGTCGAAAAAATATTTTTTAAGATAGTTTAAAATCACTACATTTGCATCCCTTTCTATAAAAGGGAAATAAATTTATTGTTAAACCCCTTCTGCAATCAATAAACTGCAGGATACAAACAAAATCAAAACCATGTCAGGAAATGACAAATTCGCACCGCTTGCCGACTTCAACTGGGATGCAATCGGAAAAAAATCACAAAATTATTCAGCAGATGAAAAAGCCAAAATGGCTTCCTTGTATGAGAACACGCTGCAATCAGTTACAGAACACGATGTAATTGATGGAACAATCGTTGCCATTACCTCTAAAGATTTATTGGTAAACATCGGTTACAAATCTGATGGTATCGTTCCACTTAGTGAGGTTCGTTACAATCCGGAGATTAAAGTTGGCGACAAACTTGAGGTGTATGTTGAAAGCCAAGAAGATAAATCAGGTCAGTTGATTCTTTCTCACAAAAAAGCACGTGCATTGCGCTCTTGGGACAGAGTAAACGAAGCTTTGGAAAAAGAAGAAATTATCAAAGGTTTTGTAAAGTGCCGTACAAAAGGTGGTCTTATTGCAGATGTATTTGGTATCGAAGCATTCTTACCAGGCTCTCAAATTGATGTGAAGCCAATCCGCGACTACGATGTATACGTGGGTAAAATTATGGAGTTCAAAGTTGTTAAAATTAACAAGGAATTCAAGAACGTTGTTGTTTCACATAAAGCGCTTATTGAAGAAGAGCTTGAACAACAAAAGAAAGACATTATCTCCAAACTTGAAAAAGGTCAAATCCTTGAAGGTATTGTTAAAAACATTACTTCCTATGGTGTATTCATCGATCTTGGAGGTGTTGACGGTCTTATCCACATCACTGATCTATCATGGGGTCGTATCAATCATCCGGAAGAAATCGTTCAACTCGATTCAAAAATCAATGTGGTAATCCTTGATTTCGATGATAACAAAAAGCGTATTGCTCTTGGTTTAAAACAACTTACTCCGCATCCTTGGGATTCACTCGATGCTAATTTAAACGTAGGCGATAAAGTTTCTGGAAAAGTAGTAGTGTTAGCTGATTACGGTGCATTTATCGAAATACTTCCTGGTGTTGAAGGTTTGATTCACGTGTCAGAAATGAGCTGGAGTCAACACCTCAGAACTGCACAAGATTTTATGAAAGTAGGCGATACTGTTGAGGCTGTTATCCTTACTCTTGATCGCGAAGAACGTAAAATGTCTTTGGGCGTGAAACAACTTTCAGCTGATCCTTGGTCTGCTGTTACAGATAAGTACGCCATAGGTTCTCAACATACGGCCACCGTTCGTAACTTTACCAACTTTGGTATCTTCGTAGAACTTGAGGAAGGTGTAGATGGGCTTATCCACATTTCTGATCTTTCTTGGTCAAAGAAAATTAAGCATCCTTCTGAATTCTGCAAAATTGGTGACAAAATTGAGGTAAAGGTGTTAGAGATGGATAGCGAAAATCGCAGATTAAGTCTGGGCCACAAGCAATTAGAGGAAAATCCATGGGATGTTTTCGAAACTGTATTTACAGTTGATTCAGTACATACCGGTACCGTAACCCAAATCACCGATAAAGGCGCAGTAATTGCATTGCCATATGGTGTTGAAGGTTTTGCACCTACACGTCACTTGGTAAAAGCCGATGGCACCTCGCTTAAGGTTGATGAGCAAGCTGAATTTAAAGTCCTTGAGTTTAATAAAGAAGGAAAGAAGATTTTTGCTTCCCACGCCAAAATTCATGACGATGCGCTAGCTGCTGAAAAAGCTGCAGAGGCAGATGAAAAGAAAAACGTAGAAAAAGCAGAAAAGAAAGCGGTGAAGAAGGTTAAAGAAAGCGTAGAAAAAACCACTTTCGGTGATATCAGCGCTCTCAGCGACCTAAGAGATGAGCTTCAGGAAAGTGAAAAGAAGAAAAAATAAATTTTCTTAGGAATAATAAAAGCCCGACATCGCATGATTGTCGGGCTTTTTTTTTGAAAATTACAGGTGCAGTAGCGGCAAAACAATTATTTAGATGCTGTACTTTTCAATCCCTATTGGGTGTTTACCCAGTTTGATAGTATTGTATCTCCTAGAGGTGTCATTACTGATTCAGGATGGAATTGTATACCGGCCACAGGATACTCAATATGTGTAAATGCCATGATCCCACCCACATGATTACGTGCCGTAATTCTTAGGGAATCAGGAAAATGATGTTCACGCAGCACCCATGAATGGTAATGTCCGGTAAGTATTTTTTCGGGAATGGCGCAAAAAAGTCCGTTTTGTGTTAAAATATTTGTTTCGAGTTGCTTGCCATGCAATGGTTGTGGAAGGTTCATTAATTCTGCACCAAAGAAAACTCCAAGCGCCTGATGACCAAGGCAAATACCCAGTATAGGAATCGTTTGATAATTTGCTTTGATGAAAGACATGAGTTCACCGGCTTCATGGGGCAACCCTGGTCCTGGCGACAATACTACTTTGTCATAATTATTGATATCGATACCTGATAAATGATCATTTCTGAACACATCAACTATTGTGTCAGCATTTTTTTCTATGCTGTGCAAAAGGTTGTATGTAAAGGAGTCGTAGTTGTCAATAAGAAGAATGCGCCTCAACAATCCTGTTATTAATAATTAATCTTCCAGGCGCATGTTGTGATAAACGGCCTGCACATCTTCATCCTCCTCAAATTTTTCGATAATGGCAAGCACACGCTCTCTTTGCTCAGGGGTAACTTCGGCATAGGATGTTGGGATGCGCTGCAATTGAGAGTTGATTACATTGAGCCCCTTGTCCTCAAGTGCCTTTTGTAAACTTCCAAAAGCCGCGAAGGGAGCTGTAATTACAATTTCTTCTTCATCTCCTTCAACCTCTTCAGCACCAAAGTCAATCAATTCGAGCTCTAATTCATCTTTATCAATTCCTGCAGCAGCCAAATGGAAGACTGCCTTACGTTCAAACATAAAATCAAGAGAACCAGTTTTACCCAAAGTGCCTTCGTTTCGTGTGAAGTACATTCTAACGTTGGCAACAGTACGCGTAGGATTATCGGTAGCGCACTCGCACAAAATACCTACACCAAAGGGGCCATAGCCCTCGTAAACAATTTCTTCGTAGTTTTTCTCATCCTTGCTGCTAGCACGTTTAATAGCGGCCTCAACACGGTCCTTGGGCATATTGGCACCCTTGGCATTTTGAATTACCACACGTAATTTTGCATTGTTGTTTGGGTCAGGTCCACCCGCCTTCACTGCTATTACTATGTCGCGCCCAATACGTGTGAATACTCGGGCCATATTGCCCCATCTTTTTAGCTTTCTTACTTTACGGAATTCAAATGCTCTTCCCATGATTCGTTTATTTAATTCGTCCTCAAAAATATAAGAATATAAAATAATAAAAATTTTTTCTTCTAATCTTCACTATGTAAGCCAATCAAACATCGCAATAATTGCATCATCAGCGATGCATCAAACGATACCTGCGTGATTGATGGATGGCCATTAAATTAAAATCTTACATAGGCATAAACTTTACCAATATTTTAATTGAAGTTCAGTTATATCCCATCTAGTAAGTAAAATAACCAATTAGTGTAAAGTGAATATGAAGCATATTTTGTACTTTTGCCACCTAAAACAATCAACATGACAGCAGTGAGCGTGGAATCTTTCTCGACAGCACATTATATTGAACTCGAAAATAAATTTGGAGCCCATAATTATCACCCGCTACCTGTGGTGCTCGAAAGAGGCGAAGGGATTTTTCTTTGGGATGTAGAAGGTAAAAAATATTATGATTTTTTATCGGCCTACTCTGCAGTCAATCAAGGACACTGTCATCCTAAAATTATTCAGGCCCTTACTCAACAGGCATCTAAACTTACATTAACCTCCCGTGCTTTTCATAATAATGTGTTAGGAGAGTACGAAGCATACATCACCAATTACTTTGGATACGATAAGGTGCTACCTATGAACACCGGAGTAGAAGGGGGAGAAACAGCTATCAAATTAGCAAGAAAGTGGGGGTATCATGTAAAGGGTATACCTGATAACCAGGCTCAGATTGTATTTGTAGAGGGAAATTTTTGGGGGCGCACCATTGCTGCTATTTCATCAAGTACCGACCCTTCGAGCTACAAAGGATTTGGCCCGTATGTGCCCGGTTATAAAATAATACCTTACAACAATTTGAAAGCGCTTGAGGAAGCATTTCAAGATAATCATGTTTGTGCGTTTATGTTCGAGCCCATTCAAGGTGAGGCAGGTGTTGTGGTGCCCCATGAAGGGTACATTGTCGGTGCCAAACAATTGTGTGAAAAATATAATGTGTTGATGATTGCCGATGAGGTGCAAACAGGACTCTGTCGTACAGGAAAAATGCTTGCCTGCGACCATGAAAATGTAAAGCCCGATATTCTTATCTTGGGTAAAGCGCTTTCCGGTGGTGTTTTGCCAGTTTCTGCGGTTCTTTGTGATGATGAAATTATGCTTACGATTAAACCCGGGGAGCACGGTTCAACCTACGGTGGTAATCCCCTCGCTTGCCGCGTAGCTATTGCTGCTTTGGAGGTACTCAAAGAGGAGGCATTAGCCGAAAATGCGTCTAAAATGGGAGAATTATTAAGAAAAGAACTCCGAGCCATTGGTAGCGACTTGATTTTAGAGGTAAGGGGTAAAGGATTATTAAACGCCATCGTGATTAACGAGACCAACAATAAAAGCGCCCTTGACCTATGTATGTTAATGATGAAAAATGGATTGCTTGCCAAACCAACACACGGCAATATCATCAGATTTGCACCGCCCCTGATCATCAACGAAGAGCAGTTGATGGATTGTGTTGCCATCATTAAAAAATCAATTAGCAGTTTGTAGAGATTGTAAATGTTGATTGAAAACATCATTCTTACTCCATGTTCAACTTAACAATATTTAAAAAGTACATGAGATTTTCTGAAGGTACGAGGGACTATATTTGCATAATGACTTTGTTCGAAAAATGACAGGATTTAAAAAAATTGGACTTTCTTCGTTGATGTTGCTTTTGAACTTTTTCGTTTCATACGCGCAAGAGCCCAAAAAACAGAAAGATTATATTGTTGAAGGCAAGGTAACAATTGAAGGTAACAAGCCGGCTTCCGAAGGGGCTATACTAGTAGGTAAACCCGGTGTTTCGGGCGGCACAAGAGCAAGTATTGCCGAAGATGGAACCTACTTAATAAAACTTGATTTTGATAAAGAGTATACCATCACCTTTACCAAAAGAGGTTATGTTAGTCAGATTTATCAAATTAATACAAAAGTCGATAAGGAAAGAATTGAAGAGACTTTCGTGAATAAAGAAATTATGGTTGAGCTTTTTCAGTCAGTAGATGGAGTCAATACCGATATCATGAAACAGCCGGTTGCAAAAATTTTCTATGATGAATTGTTGTATGATTTTGATGAAGATGAAGCCTATAGTGCTGCGATGAAGCCCAAGGTTGAAGAACTAAAGGCAGCATTGTTAGCCCAAATAGAACTCAATAAAAATAACGCTCTTTCGGCCGAAGATCTCAAAAGAAAGCAAGCCGAGGAGGCAGCCCGTTTAAAAGCAGAAGAGGCCGCGCGAATTTTAGCAGAAAAAGACAGAGCAGCAGCAGAAGCCAAAGCTAAAAAAGAAGCCGAATTAAAAGCTAAGGAAGAAGAAGCAGCGCGAATTGCTGCTCAAAAAGCCAAGGTTGCAGAGGAAGCCCAAGCTAGGAAGGAGGCGGCTGAAAAAGCGAAAGCAGAGGAAGCCGCGCGCCTGGCATCAGAAAAAGAAAAAGCCGCAGCAGAGGCAAAAGCCAAGAAGGAAGCTGAAGACAAAGCCAAGGCAGAAGAAGCTGCGCGTATCGCAATAGAAAAAGAAAAGGCAGCAGCTGAAGCAAAAGCCAAGAAGGAAGCCGAAGATAAAGCCAAGGCAGAAGAAGCCGCGCGTATCGCATTAGAAAAAGAAAAAGCCGCAGCTGAAGCAAAAGCCAAAAAAGAAGCCGAAGATAAAGCCAAGGCAGAGGCAGTTGAACAGGCAAAAAGGGATGTGGCTGAAGCCGCGCGACTTGCAGCTGAAGCGGAAAAACAAAAAGCAGCTGACTTAGCAAAAAAGAGAGCGGAAGATTTTGCTGCACTTAAATCTCAAGCAGAGAAAAAAGCATTTGAAGATGAATTGAAAAGAAAAGAAGCATTGGCAAAACAAGAGGAGCTATTCAAAAAAAGACAAGTTAATTTTAAACCTGTGATGGGCATTTACTCCACTACAACCACTATTATTAACGGTAAACAGGCTTATGGATATATCAATTTTGGAAATGGTGTAGGTAATCAGGATGTTACCAAAGAAGAGTATGATGATTATATGCAGCGTTTCGGAAAAAAACCATAAAACATCAAATTTTTAAATTCAGCATGTCACTTTTTAAAATAAATCCCTCTGAAACTATTGCATGGAATAAACTTCAGTTGCATCGTGAGCAAATGGAATCAGTGCATCTAAAAGAGTTGTTTAATAAAAATCCTCTAAGAGCTGAAGTTTTTAGTATGCAGATGGGTTCAGTTTTTTTAGATTATTCGAAAAATAAAGTTACCGAGGAAACAGTCAAACTGCTGCTCGATTTAGCCAAAGAAACAGCTCTTGATAAGAACATTGAAGCTTTCTTCAATGGAAGTTTCATCAATGAAACAGAGCACAGAGCAGTGATGCATACAGCACTAAGAAATTTTGGTGAAGAGCCGATTTGGATCAATCATCATGATGTAATGCCGGAAATAAGAAGAGCAAGAGAAAAGGTGAAAACTTTTGCCGATAAATTTACATCAGGGCAACTAAAAGGATATTCAGGAAAAACACTTAACACCTTTGTCAATATTGGTATTGGTGGTAGCGATCTAGGGCCGGTAATGGTAACCGAGGCACTCAAAAAATATCAAGTAGCAGGTATTGAAGCGCATTTTGTATCGAATGTTGATGGGACTCATTTGGCTGAAACGCTTAAAAAAATTGACCCCGAACGAACGTTGTTTATTGTGGCATCAAAAACATTCACAACGCAAGAAACAATGGCAAATGCCAATTCTGCGCGTAAATGGTTGCTCAATTTTTATAAAGATGAGCAGGCGGTTGCATCCCACTTTGTGGCCCTTTCAACAAATCATGATAAGGTAATAGAATTTGGCATTGACCCTAACAACATATTTGAATTTTGGGATTGGGTAGGAGGGCGTTACTCCCTATGGTCGAGCATTGGTTTGTCAATTGCCTGCTGTGTAGGTTATCAAAATTTTGAGCAGTTGCTTAAAGGTGCCTCCGCTATGGATCAACATTTTAAAAGTGCTCCCTTTGAAAAAAATATGCCCGTTGTATTGGCACTGTTAGGTATTTGGTATAATAATTTTTGGGGTGCACAGTCGCATGCTATTTTACCCTACGATCAATATTTACACCGTTTTGCAGCATACTTCCAACAAGGCGATATGGAAAGTAATGGTAAAAGCACCGACAGGAATGGTAAACGTGTTAACTATGAAACGGGTCCTATCATCTGGGGAGAGCCGGGAACCAATGGTCAGCATGCATTTTTTCAATTGATTCATCAGGGTACCAAAGTAATTCCTTGCGATTTTATTGCTCCTGCTAATTCACACAATCAACTTGCCAATCACCATCAATTATTGCTCTCTAATTTCTTTGCGCAAACACAAGCACTTATGCAAGGTAAGACTATTGAACAGGTAGAAGAGGAGATGAAAAAACTTGGATATACAGATGAGGAAATTAAACAATTTGCACCCCACAGAGTGTTTGAAGGAAACAAACCAACAAATAGTATCCTGCTACAAATTATAGACCCTTACAATTTGGGATGTTTGATTGCGCTTTATGAACACAAAATTTTTGTACAAGGGGCAATTTTAAATATTTTCAGTTTCGATCAGTGGGGGGTTGAATTAGGAAAACAATTGGCAGGAAAAATTCTCCCTGAATTGGACAAGCCGGGCGCAACGCAACAATTCGATAGTTCTACCAACCAACTCATTAACAAATACAAAAGCTGGCGGGAATTATAGGTGATTGAATGACTTCACTAAACACCCAAGTTGGATTGTTGCCTATGAATGTGGGTGTCATTGTTGAACTCAAAAATCTTTCTCAATTATCTGGTGAATGAATTGAAATATATTTAATCTCATTGGTGTAACTTGAGAGCATCATCTCTATTATTAGAATAAATTATACATCACATAGATATAATCTGTATCAATTTGTGATAAGTTGGTTTATTTGCAATCAGTTTATTAGCTTTGTATATCCTAAAAAATAAAATTATGTCTAAGAAGAACCAGTCAATTTTCAACAATCACTCTCTTGAATTTTTAGAAAAATACATCAACAATGCAGCCCCCACAGGTTTTGAAACACCCGGTCAAAAGATTTGGCTCAATTATTTAAAGCCATATATTGACGACCATTTTGTGGATCACTACGGAACTGCAGTAGGTGTTATTAACCCAAAGGCAGAGTTCAAGGTGGTAATAGAGGCGCATGCCGATGAAATATCATGGTTTGTAAATTATATTACCAATGATGGCTTTATTTATCTTAAAAGAAATGGTGGTAGCGATCATATGATTGCTCCATCAATGAGAGTAAATATTCATACAGATAAAGGAATTGTGAAGGCCGTTTTTGGCTGGCCTGCCATACATACGCGTGAACCCGGTAAGGAGGAAACGCCCAACTTAAAAAATATTTTTCTCGACTGTGGTTGTACCAGCAGAGCTGAGGTTGAAAAACTAGGTGTTCATGTTGGATGTGTGGTAACTTTTGAAGATGAATTTATGGTGCTCAATAAGAACATGTTTGTAGGAAGAGCCCTTGATAATCGCATTGGCGGTTTTATGATTGCCGAGGTGGCCAGAATGCTAAAAGAAACCAAAACCAAATTGCCATTTGGACTGTATATTACTAATAGTGTACAAGAGGAAATTGGATTGAGAGGAGCTGAAATGATTGTGCAAACCATAAAGCCCAACATGGCCATCATAACCGATGTAACCCACGACACGCAAACCCCCATGCTTAATAAAATTGTAAACGGAGATCTTGCTTGCGGAAGAGGCCCCGTGATAACCTATGGTCCGGCAGTGCATAATACGGTTTTGAAAATGATTATTGAGGCAGCCCAAAAACAAAAAATTCCATTCCAAAGAGCAGCCGTATCAAGGGCTACCGGGACAGATACCGATGCGTTTGCCTACGCTGCAGGGGGTGTTCCATCGGCACTTATTTCATTGCCGTTAAGATACATGCATACCACGGTAGAAAGCGTAAACAAACAAGATGTTGAAAACGTTATTAAGTTGATTTTCGAATCACTCAAATGCATCAAGCCGGGAATGAACCTCAAATACATGTAATTTTATAATCCTCTAATCTATGCCTAGAACGCTGATTTTATTGTTTGCTCTCCTGTTTTGTGCACCTGCTTGGTCACAAACGGTGAATCCGTTTTATGAAGATGGTAATCTTTACATCAAGGTAAAATCCTATGCAGCAGTTGCTTCAGACAAAGCAAGCAATCAAATTGCTGACTTTTCATTTCTGTCTGATTTTTCGCGAGCTTATACCGTTACCAATTTTAAAAAACTATATGCCTTTGCCAAACACAAGGGCTTAGAGAACATCTATAAATTCACTATCGATGAAAAATATTCGATCGATCAAGCTGTACAAGAATTAAGTAAATTAAAGGAGTTGGAATATGCCGAGAAAGTGCCTTACAAAACCTATTTTGCAACTCCACCTAATGATACTTCCTACAATAACGTTCAACAATGGAATCTATTCAAGATTAATGCGCAGGTAGCATGGAATTTTATTGGACCTCCCAATCCTTCTCAAACCATCATTGCGGTGATTGATGATGGTCTTGACATTAATCATGTGGATCTGAAAAACAACTTATGGGTAAATAATGCTGAAAGAACCGGATTGCCGGGCGTTGATGATGATGGAAATTTTATCATTGATGACTCATTGGGCTATGATTTTGGAAATTTTGACTCAGATCCAAGTCCCAACGATGTGGCTTGGCATCATGGGACCCATGTAGCCGGCATTGCCGGAGCAGTTACCAACAACACTGCTGGTGTAGCAAGCATTGCTTATAATGCACGCTTGATGGCGGTAAAAGGGAGCAGCTCAAACTTATTTGTGAGCAATGGTTATGAAGCAGTGGCCTATGCAGCCGATAATGGTGCCGATGTCATCAATCTATCTTGGGGCTCTCCTGCCTATTCAATCACTGAATCAAATACCATTTTGTATGCGTATTTTTTAAATGCAGTTGTTGTTTCAGCTGCAGGCAATACAAACGATGCTACAGTTAATTATCCTGCTGCTTATCCGCATGTAATTTGTGTGGCCGGAACTGCCAATAACGATACCAAAACTTTCGGAAGTACTTATGGCCAACATATTGATGTTTCGGCACCGGGTGTGAATATTTACAGCACTATACCAGGCAATAATTTTGGACTAATGACAGGCACCTCAATGGCTTCTCCATTGGTTGCTGGTCTAGCTGCGTTGATGAAAACTTTTAATCCATTGTTAAGCCCCGATCAAATTGAAGATTGTATTAAAAACAATACCGATAATATTGATTTTATGAATCCTAATTTTCCGGGTAAGCTTGGTACCGGTAGGATAAATGCATTCAAAGCCATGCAGTGTGTAAACCAAACGCGCAATCAATTCGATGCCTCTATAGCCCAAATTGCTGTGCCCGATGTATTCAGTTGTAGCAGTAATATTAATCCTTTGGTAGCACTCAAAAACTGCGGTACCTCTAATTTACAGAGTGTAACGATTGCTTATCGTATAGATAATGGGTCGCTCAATCAGATACAATGGACAGGCAATATGGGGTTTGATAGTCTTCAATTTTTGAGTTTAGGAGCACTTACCTTTACATCGGGAAATCATCAGTTGAAAGTATACTGTTCTGGTCCAAATGGACAGTTGGATTGGAACTTTTTTAATGATACGTTAACCGTTAATTTTGAAGTCTTAAACGCGGGAAGAACTCTTCCATTTGCCGAAGATTTTGAAAATGGTTTTGCTGTCAATGATTGGCGTATTTCCAATCCCGACCAAGATGTTACCTGGCAGGTAAAGTCAGGAAGTCTTGACGGAAGTCCCAATAAGGCCGCATTCATCAATATGTTCAACTATGCCGACAAAGGACAGCGCGATGGTTTGATTACACCGCCTCTTAGTTTTGTCGGTTTCGATAGTTTGAAACTTACCTTTGACTATGCATGGAAAAGAAATTACCGTCAAGAGTCAGACACTTTTATCGTAAGAGCGTCCACTGATTGCGGAGAATCCTTCCCTTTTCGATTGGGAACCTTCTTTCACGATACGCTAAACGTCTTCGCCACTGCCTCTGATACGATGGATAATTACTTCAATCCAACAGTCTCATCACTTTGGTGTGGTGCGCTTAACAATTGTATTGAGCTTGACTTAACTGCCTTAGCCGGCAATTCATCGGTGTTGATTAAGTTTGAAACATACAATCACTTCAACAATAATCTATTCATCGATAATATTAGTATTTCAGGAATTTCTGATACTTTGAATGCGCCATCAGGAACAGTAATCACAGTTGATACAACATCCATTTGCGAGGGCGATGTAATAACCTTTACTGCTTCTGATACATCTAATAGTGCAACATCGTGGAATTGGTCATTCCCAAGCGGAACTCCTAGCACAGCCAGCGGTCAGATCGTGACTATTCAATTCAATACAGCGGGTTCGGTAAATGTTAATTTAACAGCAAGTAATCAGGCAGGAAGTGGCACGGCAAACCTCACTACACCTGTTGGTGTGAATGCACTACCTGTAGTCAATATACTACAAAATGATACTGCCATTTGTTATGATAATCCATTGCAATTGAATGTAACCGGTGCATTAAATTACACTTGGAGTCCGAGTTTAGGCCTGAGCAGCACAACAGGCAGTAATGTAACGGCACTGCCCCAACAAAATATTACCTATGTGGTTACAGGAACAAATGCAGCAGGTTGTGTAAATTTTGATACCATTCATATAGATACCACAGCTTGTTTAGGAATCAATCAATACTTGTCGGACAACAATGTTTATTTTTACTATGATGCCCTAACTGCCCAGATTCATTTGTTTGCAGGTGGCATCGCCCCCGAGCAAGTTACCGTGCAACTTTATAATGCATTAGGACAAAAAATTGTCGGCATGCAAACCTATCTTCAAGCCAATAGCAACATACAGGTAATCTCTTGTAGTAATTTGTCTGAAGGAATTTATTTTGTTTCATTGCTCAACAAAGACAGCATCGTTAAAACGGCTAAAATTTTTGTTCAACAACCTTAAAGAAAACTCCATAAGTATTGCTATGTCTGTTTTTCCCGAGGTGCTGTACGAGGATAATCACATTATTGCCATCAATAAAAAACCAGGCGATATTGTGCAAGGTGATAAAACCGGTGATACGCCCTTAAGCGAACTGGTGAAAAATTACATCAAGATCAAGGCCTCAAAACCCGGGGATGTATTTCTTGGTACGGTGCATCGTATTGATAGACCGGTTAGCGGCATCGTTTTGTTTGCCAAAACAAGTAAGGCATTATCGCGTTTAAATGAGATGTTTAGAAACAAGGAAATTAAAAAAACTTATTGGGCGGTTGTAAAAAATAAGCCACCCAAAGATTCGGGTAGGTTGGAACATTTTTTATTGAAAGATGAGGCAAAAAATAAGTCGAAGGCCTTTGTAAATCAGGTTAAAAATAGTCTTCCATCGGTTTTGGAATATAGCGTTATTTGTGCTTCCGAAAAATATTTCTTGCTCGAAGTAAACCCTCACACCGGACGGCATCATCAAATCAGAGCGCAACTCTCGGCAATGGGTTCACCAATCAAAGGCGATCTTAAATATGGAGCAGAGAGAAATAATCAGGATGCATCCATACATTTACATGCAAGATGTGTTACCTTCATACATCCTGTAAAGAAAGAATTATTGACGATTACTGCACCGCCACCCCAAGAAAGCTTGTGGAGTGCTTTTTTAAAATTGCAACATGAACAACATTAAAAGAACTACCCTATTTGCATCATTGTTTTTTGCCACTGCAGCGCAGGCTCAAATTAATGATTCAATAATGATTCGTAAGATATATGATGAAGTGCTTAAAAATAGTGAGTGCTATCAAAATTTGGCCTACTTATGCTCAAACATTGGGGGCCGATTAAGTGGATCTCCGCAAGCTGCCAAGGCAGTTGATTGGGGAAAAAATGTGATGGAAGGTTTGAACCCCACTCGTGTCGAGTTGCAGCCTGTTATGGTTCCTCATTGGGTAAGAGGCGATAAAGAAAAAGCTTTCATCATCAATACAACCACAGGTGTAAAGAAGGAAGCAGCTATTTGTGCTCTTGGCGGCAGCGTTGCTACACCTCCCGAAGGAATTGAAGCAGAGGTGATTGAGGTACATGATTTTGACGAATTGCGTAAGTTGGGCACCGAAAAAATTAAAGGAAAGATTGTGTTCTTTAATCGACCTATGGAACCCACACACATTCATACCTTTGATGCCTACAGTGGTGCTGTTGATCAACGTTGGGCAGGAGCAATGAATGCCGTTAGATATGGTGCTGTTGCAACCGTTACTCGGTCGATGGGGCTTAAAATTGATGATTTT
>JALRAS010000003.1:0-6813 GCA_023262495.1 Bacteroidia bacterium
ATGGTTAACTGAACCGAACATATCAAATGTAACTCAAGTTTGTAATGAATGTGATTAGATTTTTTTTGATTATGAATTTAAATTTAACCCAAATTCCGCAAACTCATGGACTAGTAATTTATAATAAGTAAAGGTGTTAATTGAATGATTTAGCATGAAGCTTGTTACAAAGAAATAAAATCATTGAATGGTAATTAATGTCAATTATGATCATCTTTTAAGCAATTTTAGCAAGGGAAATATAGCAGCGAACATAAACATTATAAAGACAGGTGCATGATCCTTTCTTACTGTTCAACTCAAAATAAAAACTGCCAACAATATTGTTAGCAGTTGTAAAAAGATAAATCATTATGTAAGCGTGCAATGAGACGCTGAAGTGCCTATTAACCCAGATAGGTTTTTAGAATTTTACTTCTTGAGGTATGTTTCAATCTTCTGATTCCTTTTTCTTTTATTTGTCTGACGCGTTCCCTTGTTAAGTCGAATTTTTCTCCAATTTCTTCCAAAGTCATAGCTGCTTTGCCATCAAGTCCAAAGAAGCATCTTAACACATCAGCTTCGCGCGCTGTAAGCGTGGTGAGTGCACGTTCAATTTCTCTTCTTAATGAGTCATTAATAAGTTCATGTTCGGGGCTTGGATTGTCATCACTAATCATTAGGTCATATAAACTTCCCGAACCATCATCACTTGTGGAGAGCGGGGCATCCATTGAAACATGTCGGCCTGTGCTTCTCATCGACTCCTTTACATCTTGTTCATTCATTTCGAGAAGGTCGCTGATTTCGCCTGCAGTGGGTTCTCGCTCAAATTCTTGTTCGAGTTTAGAGAAGGTTTTATTAATTTTATTGATGGTGCCAATTTTGTTCAGTGGTAATCTCACAATTCTACTTTGTTCGGCCAGAGCTTGCAGGATACTTTGTCTTATCCACCATACAGCGTAGGAAATAAATTTGAAACCTCTGGTTTCATCAAATCTTTGCGCTGCCTTTATTAATCCTAAATTACCTTCGTTAATTAAATCTGGGAGCGTTAATCCTTGGTTTTGGTATTGTTTGGATACTGATACCACGAACCTTAGGTTGGCTTTGGTTAGTTTTTCAAGCGCTGCTTGGTCACCTTGCTTGATTCTCTTGGCCAACTCTACCTCTTCATCTGCAGAAATTAATTCAACCCGACCAATCTCCGATAGATACTTATCGAGAGATGCCGTTTCTCTGTTCGTTACCTGCTTTGTAATTTTTAATTGCCTCATGAGTTTTTACTAATTTGAGTGTCTCTATACGATGCTTCAAAATAAAAGTTACAAATTATTTTCTGTCCCAAAAAATACCCTTGAAGGCAATTGAATAAATAATTTACTTTTGTTGCTAAAATAAAATCATATGAAAGTAAAATCAATATTTTTTCTGGGCGCTATGCTTGTCATTCTTGCCTCGGCATGCAGCGGGAATAAAAAAAATGAGGCTGATCAAACAAAGTTGGCAGAGGTAGATACGATGCCATTCGAAGTAGAGGCAGAGCGCTTTGCCGATTTGCAAGTTTTACGTTATCAGGTAAAAGGTTTTGAATCATTGTCACTACAGCAAAAGCAACTTGCTTATTATTTATATGAAGCGGCTATGTGTGGTAGAGATATTATTTACGATCAAAAGTATAAGTATAATCTTACCATCAGGAAAACTATTGATGCCATATATAGCACTTACAAGGGAGATAAAACTACAGATGATTGGAAAAAATTTGAGGTGTATGCTAAGTGTATTTGGTTCAGTAATGGTATTCATCATCACTACTCAAACAAGAAAATTATGCCCGAGTTCACACAAGAATACTTTGCCAATATTCTCAAAAATTGTGATTCATCATTATTACCGCTCGAAGGCACTGATATAGATGGGTTAATTAAGACATTAACACCTAAGTTATTCGATCCTAAAATAGATGCAAAGATTGTAGATCAGAGTGCAGGTATTGATAATATTGTAGCTTCAGCAAATAATTTTTATGAAGGGTTGACACAAAATGAAGTGGAGGCCTATTATTCCAAAATAGCAGATAAAAATAATCCAACGCCTGTGATGTATGGTCTAAATAGCAAGTTGGTTGAGGAGAACGGAAAGATTGTAGAAAAAACTTGGAAGGTTGGAGGCATGTATTCAAAAGCCATTGAAAAAATTGTTTTTTGGCTGGAGAAAGCCATTACTGTTGCAGAAAATGCCGAGCAAAAAACATCACTTGAAAAATTAGTTAAGTATTATAAGAGCGGTGATTTAAAGGATTTTGATGACTATTCTATTGCTTGGGTAAAGGATATCAATTCTCGAATTGACGTGGTGAATGGATTTATTGAGGTATATGGCGATGCGATAGGCAAGCGTGGCAGTTTTGAATCTGTATTGAGTATGAAAGATATGGAAGCCACCAAAACAATTGCAACCATAGCGGCAGAGGCCCAATGGTTTGAAGATCGCTCGCCTATTGCCGCTGAGCACAAGAAGAAGGAAGTAAAGGGCATAACTGCCAAGGTTATTACAGTTATTGCTGAAGCAGGAGATGCGGCCCCGTCAACGCCAATTGGAATCAATCTTCCCAATAGCAATTGGATTAGAGAGCAACATGGCTCAAAATCGGTTTCATTAGGTAATATTGTTGAAAGTTACAATGTGGTAAGTGCTAAGAGTCCAACCTTGAAGGAGTTTGCTCATGATGTTTCTGTAGTTGAAAGGGCAAAAAAATATGGAGCATTGGCAGGAAATTTACATACCGACATGCATGAGGTAATTGGTCATGCATCGGGGAAAATAAATGAAGGTGTTTCTACCCCTGATGTTACATTAAAGAACTATGCAAATTGCCTAGAAGAGGCACGTGCCGATTTGGTGGCTTTGTATTATGTGTACGATCAAAAATTGATTGATATCGGTGTGATGCCTTCCTTGGAGGTAGGTATGGCAGAATATGACAACTACATTCTAAATGGTTTGATTATGCAGTTAACACGCATCAAGCTTGGCGATCATCTAGAGGAGGCACATATGAGAAACCGACAATTAGTAGCTTCATGGGCATATGATAAAGGTAAAAAAGATAATGTGATAGAAATGGTTAAAAAAGATGGTAAAACCTATGTTAAAGTAAACGACTACGCTAAGTTACGTGACTTATTCGGACAGTTGCTTAAGGAAATTCAGCGCATTAAATCTGAAGGAGATTATAAAGCCGCAACCGCACTCGTTGAGACCTATGGAGTTAAAATTGATCCGGTGCTGCATAAGGAAATATTGGAGCGTTTTGAAAAGCTCAATGTAGCTCCCTATAAAGGATTTATTCAACCAAAGTTGGTGCCTGTGATGGATGGAGATAAGATTACCGATGTGAAAATTGAATACCCTACGCAGTTTAGTGAGCAAATGCTCGAGTATGGTAGGAAATACAATTACTTACCGCTAATCAATTAAAACAAAAAAGCCCCGGAAATTCCGGGGCTTTTTTGTTAATTCAATGGGTAATAAATTATAAACTCCAATAGGTAAGTTCTTTGATTTTACCGCGGTAAATACCTTTAATATCAATCAGTATTCCGTTGTTAGGCATCATAGCTTTGAAGTAATCCTCACCTAGTGCTTTGTAGTCGGCATGATTTACTGCAACAACTATTGCATCATATTTATTACTTGGTTTATCAACCAAACCGAAACCATATTCATGTTGCAATTCTTCGGAGTCTGCATGAGGATCAACAACCTCTACATTTAACCCAAACGATTTCAATTCTTTAATCACATCGGCAACTTTGCTATTTCTGATATCGCTCACGTCTTCCTTAAAGGTGGCCCCCATAACCAAAACAACAGCATCGTTGAGGTTTTTCTTAGCAGCTGTAAGTTTCTTTACTGTTTGCTTGGCTATGTAAAAGCCCATACTGTCGTTAACATAGCGACCGCTATTGATAATTTTGGCATGGTAGCCCAAGGACTCTGCTTTGTACGTTAAATAATATGGGTCTACGCCAATACAGTGGCCTCCGACTAAACCAGGGAAGAATTTGAGGAAGTTCCATTTGGTGCCAGCTGCTTCCAACACCTCAAAAGTGTTGATTCCCATTTTATTGAAGATGATAGATAGTTCATTCATCAAAGCTATGTTGACGTCACGCTGAGTGTTCTCAATAATCTTGGCAGCTTCGGCAACTTTAATTGATGAAGCCATATGCACTCCTGGCTCTACAATTATTTTATACACATCAGCAATTTCTTTGCATGATTCAGTATCACAACCCGAAACAACTTTTAATATTTTGGTAATTGTATGCTCCTTGTCTCCCGGATTAATGCGCTCGGGTGAATATCCTACCTTGAAATCACTCATGAATTTTAAGCCGGATAATTCTTCCAACACAGGGATGCAATCTTCTTCAGTACAACCCGGATAAACGGTACTTTCATATACAACATAGTCACCTTTTTTGAGTGCCAAACCAACAGATTTAGAGGCGCCAATAAGTGGCTTCAGGTCGGGTAAGTTATGCTGGTCGATTGGTGTTGGTACGGCAACTATGAAAAAGTTGGCTTCCTTTAATTCCTCAATCGAAGTTGTAAACTTTATGTCACAGTTGTGAAAAGCTTCGGCATCGAGCTCTTGACTTGGATCTATACCATTCTTCATCATATCAACACGCTGCTGATTGATGTCAAAACCAATTACTGAAACTTTTTTTGCAAAAGCCAGGGCAATAGGTAAACCCACATAGCCAAGGCCTATTACTGCAATCTTTGACTCCTTGTTTAAAATTTTTTGATACATCATTATTTTTACTTAAAACGATTGCAAAGGTCTAAAAATATTTCAAAATACGTGATAAAACTCAATAAATAGTCACTTAATTAAGATAACCTACAACTATTATTCGGTAAGTGATTGCTTAACGATGGCGGCAACTGTTTTGCCATCTGCCTTACCGGCTAGTTGTTTGGTAATTACACCCATTACTTTCCCTAGGTCAGCTGGGCCTTTTGCGCCTACTGATTTTATCACTTCAAGCACAGCGGCTTTTATTTCTTCTTCATTCATTTGCTTAGGTAAATAAGCTTCAATTACTGCGGCTTGAGCCAATTCTACCAAAGCCAAATCTTCTCTTTGTTGACTCTTGTACAATTCTGCAGTTTCCCTTCTTTGCTTCACCATTTTTTGCAATGCTTTGAGCTCTGCATCAGGGGTATTTCCTTCAGGAGATGTTTTCATCAAGAGTATAGCCGATTTGATAGCTCTTAATCCCTCGAGCTTCGCACTATCTTTGGCTAACATGGCGGATTTAATGTCGGTGTTAATTTGTTCTTCCAGATTCATGTTTTCATTTTTTCTGCAAATGTAATTGTTTTTCTATTAAACGCCTTAAACCGGCTTGCTGATTCGCCCCTGTGAATTTATCATAAAAACTTAACAATGAGCGTAATAAATTATTTATTTTTGTTCGCTAATACTAATATGGAACCTTTAAAGTACATTAAATGTATTGTAACAACCTCAACAGCGGCATTACGGCTGAAATTGATGGTCATTATTACAAATTGTTAAAGTTTTATAGTGATAATGGAAAAGCGTGCTATTATTATAGGTTCAACAGGATTGACGGGGAGTTTTCTACTTGATTTACTTCTCAAAAGTGATGCGTATCATAAAATTATCGCAACGGTAAGAAATCCGAGCACCTCAAAGAATATCAAATTAAAGTATATTGAAACTGATTTCAAGAAACTTGATCAAGTGAGCGCTGAGTTGATGGCTGATTGTATTTTTATTTGTATTGGGTCAACAATGGCAAAGTCAGGGTCTAAGGGAGCATTTTTAAAAGTTGATTATGACATACCTGTTGATTTGGCGCATATTGCCATAAAAAATGGAGTTAGAAAGTGTGTGGTCATTTCCTCCTTGGGGGCCAATGCCGATTCGGGAAATTTTTACCTCCAAACTAAAGGTAAAATGGAGCAAGCTATTGAGAAGTTGGGATTTGAGACCACCATATTTTTGAGGCCCTCATTGCTGTTGGGTGCTAGGAAAGAGATGAGGTTTGGAGAACTTGTCGGTAAGATATTGATGAAATTTTTCAGTCCACTTTTAATTGGGTCATTAAAAAGGTACCGAGGCATTCATGCCAGCACTGTTGCTAAAGCTATGTTAAAACTATCACTCGATAATTTAAATGGAGTTCATAAAATTGAGAGTGATCAAATTGAGGCAATTGCCAATCAATATAGTTAAATTTTGTGCCTAGTGCAGAAGCACTAATAGCCCAAGATTTTAAGCATAGACTTGTAACTTTGCTCCTTCGCAAAAAGCTTGGTGAAATATTCCCCATCATCATCCAAATCAATGATGACATGCTTTGGTGCAGGAATTAAACAATGTTGAATCCCTCCATAACCGCCTAAAGATTCTTGATAAGCACCGGTGTGAAAAAATCCAATATACTGTGGTTTTTTCTTGTCGAGTTTTGGTAAGAAAATTTGGTTGATATGGGCTTCAGAATTATAGTAATCATCGCTATCGCAAGTTAAACCTCCGAGGTTTACTTTTTCGTATTCTTTGTCCCAATTATTAATGGCAAGCATAATAAATCTTTGTTTGATGCCCCAAGTATCGGGTAGTGTAGTGATAAAGGAGGAGTCAATCATGTTCCATAGCTCCTTATCGTTTTGATATTTTTGATCTATAATACTGTACAGTGTGGCCCCGCTTTCGCCAACTGTAAAGCTTCCAAATTCGCTGAATAAATTAGGCTCATCAACCCCATTTTCGTTACAAATTGTTTT
>JALRAS010000003.1:6823-26681 GCA_023262495.1 Bacteroidia bacterium
AATTTGCTCCGCCATGTACTCGTAATCATAGTTAAAAGCCAATGATGTTTTGATAGGGAACCCACCGCCAATATCAATGCTGTCGAGTTCGGGACAAACTTTTTTAAGATCGCAATAAACGTTGATACATTTGGTAAGTTCGTTCCAATAGTAGGCAGTATCTTTGATTCCTGTGTTGATGAAAAAATGCAACATTTTAAGTTGAAACTTACTGCTGCCTTTAATTTTAGTATGATAAAACTCCACAATGTCGTTTGCTCTGATGCCTAATCGGGAGGTGTAAAATTCAAAATCAGGTTCTTCCTCGGCAGCTATTCTGATCCCTATTTTGCATGGTTTTTTAATGGCTTTTTCGTAGTATTTAATTTCATCTTTGGTATCTAAAATAGGTGTTACGTTTTCGAAGCCATCATTGATTAAATCAGCAATAGCCTGCAAGTAGTTTGGCCGCTTATACCCATTGCAAATAACAAATGTTTGTTTGTTGATATGTTTGTTTTCGTATAGTTTCTTGATAATAGGAATGTCAAAACCCGAGCTTGTTTCAAGGTGAATGTCGTTCTTGAGTGCCTCTTCAAGCACAAATGAAAAATGTGAACTCTTGGTACAATAACAGTAGGTGTATGTTCCGCGGTAGTCAGCTTTCGCGATGGCCACATTAAAAAGTCTTTTGGCTTTTTGTATTTGCGAACTTATTTTTGGAAGATAGCTAATTTTGAGCGGGGTGCCATATTGTTTAATAATATCCATTAAAGGTATATCATAAAAGTGTAACTCATCATCAACTACCTTAAAACCTTCTTGAGGAAAATCAAAGGTTTGATCAATTAAATCGAAATACCTGTGGCGCATATTTTACAGCGGTTAATTTATTCTTATTAAATTTGCGAACGAATATACTAAGTGAGTGCATACCGAGAGCATTTTTTATTAAAATAATTCATATTTTTTAAAATTTAACTTTCTTGGCAGGCACGAGAGTTGAAACACAATAATTCATCAATGGTTTAAAAATATCTTTTAAGAATTCATATGTATAAAAAAGTAAAGTTTGTTGAAGTAAAATCCGAGATAGGTGCAGGTACACGCGGTGCCAGTTTGGGTGTTGATGCTATTAAAATTGCTGCGCTGGACTATGGAAGTTCTCTTTTTAAGCGTGTTGAGTCTGTTGAAATAGAAAATGAGAATCATCTTTTATTTGAAGCTGTTGGAAGCCCTTATGCAAAAAGGATTAAAGGAATTTTAAATTTGTATGAGAAAGTTGGGAAAGAGGTTGCTGATACGATAAGGGGTAATGGCTTCCCTGTTGTATTGGCAGGTGATCACAGTACAGCCGGGGGAACAATTGCTGGTATTAAAATGGCGTATCCTAAGCAAAGATTGGGTGCCATTTGGATTGATGCCCATGCCGATATGCATTCTCCTTTTACCACTCCTACAGGAAATATGCATGGAATGCCACTTGCGGCCGCTCTTGGTGAAGATAACGCCATCAATAAAATCAATAAGGTTGATAAGGAGACTACTGAATTGTGGAACAAACTAAAAAAGGTAGGAGGTATTCATCCGAAAATAAATTATCGTGATTTAGTTTTTATCTCTTTACGCGATATTGAACCAGAGGAGGCCTATTTGCTGAAGAAGCACAAAGTAAAGGTATTTACAACTGCTGAGGTGAAGAGAAACGGAGTTGAAAAAATAGCTAGAGATGCCCTGGCTCACTTATCGGCATGTGATCAAATTTATGTTTCTTTTGATGTTGATAGTATGGACTCTTCCATTAGCAAAGGCACCGGAACACCTGTTAGAAATGGCATTACCGAAAAGGAGGCAGGAAGCTTGTGTGTGCGTTTGGTGCAAAATGGAAAGGTATGTTGCTTTGAAGTATGTGAGGTAAATCCTACACTTGATAAAGAAAATTTGATGGCGGAAAATACTTTCGAAATATTACAGAAAGTGGTGGCGCAGCTCACCAACTAAGTAGATGTTATGCATATAGAAAATTTAATAAAAGCGGCAATTGCCAATGCATTGAGCACATTGTTTGGTGCCACATTTGATCATGAATCCATAGTTATTCAAAAAACGAGAAAGGAGTTTGCTGGAGATTTTACGTTGGTTGTTTTTCCGTATACCAAAATGGCTGGAACTAGCCCTGAGGGAACAGCAGAAAAAATAGCTGTAGAACTCATGAGATCACAAAATATATTCGTAGGATATAATGTTGTGAAGGGTTTTCTTAATCTAGAATTGAATGATAAGATTTGGTTGGATCATTTCATTAATAATCAGCAAAACAAATCTTATGGATTAAAAGCTTTAGATATGTCGAGGCCACCTATTTTAGTAGAATACTCTTCTCCTAATACAAATAAGCCACTTCATTTAGGCCACGTTAGAAATAATTTGTTAGGATATGCAATAGCCAATATTCTGGAGGCTAACGGACGCAAGGTTTATAAAGTAAATATTGTAAACGATAGAGGGATACATATTTGTAAGAGCATGCTTGCATATCAAATGTTTGGTAACAGTGAAACTCCTGAAACTGCTCATATGAAAGGAGATCATTTGGTTGGTAAATACTATGTTGAATTTGATAAGCAGTATAAGAAAGAAGTTGCAGAGCTCATAGAGCAGGGAGCATCTAAAGAGGAAGCAGAGAAAAATGCTCCTGTTATGCTTAAGGTTCAAGAGATGCTGCGTAGTTGGGAAGCGGGTGATGAGGCGGTAATCAATTTGTGGAAAACAATGAATGATTGGGTGTATCGAGGATTTGATAGCACTTACAAAACGCTAGGCGTTGATTTCGATAAAATTTATTACGAGTCTGACACCTATTTGATTGGTAAACAAAAGGTGAAGCAGGGTCTTGATCAAGGAGTTTTCTATAAAAAAGAAGATCAATCTGTTTGGATTGATTTAACTGCCGAAGGTTTGGATCACAAGGTGCTCATGCGTGGTGATGGCACTTCATTGTATATCACTCAGGATATAGGAACATCAATTGTGAGACATGAAGAGTATGGTTTTGATAAAATGATTTATGTGGTTGGAAACGAGCAGGATTATCATTTTAAGGTGCTATTTAAAATTCTTGAAAAGTTTGGATTCGAATGGGCATCGGGTCTTTATCATTGTAGTTACGGTATGGTTGAGTTGCCTGAGGGAAAAATGAAGTCGAGAGAAGGAACAGTTGTTGATGCTGATGATTTAATTGATGAAATGATAAACACTGCACGACAAACTACCGAGGAGTTAGGTAAAACAGATGATTTATCTGACGAAGAAAAAAAAGAGTTGTTTCATACCATTGGTTTGGGAGCATTGAAGTATTTTATATTAAAGGTTGATCCTAAAAAGAAAATGCTTTTTAATCCTGCTGAGTCTATCGATTTTCAAGGTAACACAGGTCCCTTTATTCAATATACGCACGCTCGCATTCAATCAATTTTACGCAAGGCAGGTGATTTCAGCAGTGAGTTTGAGGTGCTGAAATTTCATCCAAAGGAGCGGGCATTGCTGAAGTTGATTTATGAATTTCAGGAGGCGGTAATCCTTGCCGGTGAGCAATATAGTCCGGCAGTTATTGCCAATTATGTGTATGATTTATCGAAAGAGTTTAATCAGTTTTATCACGATTGTCCTATCATTAAAGAGGAAAATCAGCAAACTAAAAATTTCAGATTGCACTTAATCAGCATGGTGGCTCATATCATTAAAACATCAATGCAATTGCTGGGAGCAAAGGTCCCTTATAAAATGTGATGTACACCGGTAAACGGCTTTTTTTACTTTAAATTAAGCAACTAGAACTCGATGGTATATTTTGCACCATTTGAGCCATCTACGTGAATTACACCATCTAACTGTTTAACCAGGCTATTGATTAACATTAATCCCAAATTGAAATGATCGTTTACCTTGGTTGGGATTGTAAAACCTGTTCCATTATCGGTAATGGTTAGTTTGAATTTATTTTGATTGTTTTTAGCGTGGTCTTTAAATGATACATTTATCTGTCCTGACTTTTTATCTCTGAAGGCGTATTTCAGTGAATTGGCAATAATTTCATTGATGATTAATCCACATGGTATAGCTGTATCAATATTGAGTTTGTCTTCCTTTAATTTAATATCTAGTTTGATATTAATATCTTGTTCAAGTAGGTAAGAATCGCGAATTGAGGCTATTAAAGCAGGGAAAAATTTGCTTACAGGGATCTCTGAAAAGTTTTCGGATCTATAAAGCAAATCGTGTAATATCGCCATAGATTTAATGCGTGAAATGCTTTCGCCTAATTTTTCATGTACACTTTTGTCGTCAATGGTTTCCAATTGCAAATTCAATAAACTTGATACAATTTGAAGATTATTCTTTACTCTATGGTGTATTTCCTTTAATAGCAATTCTTTTTGATGTAGCGAGTCGGCCAATTTTTCCTCCATTACTTTTCTTTGAAGGAATTCAGGCACCCAAATTGTAGATTTAACTGCAGGCGAATCCTTAGACAGGTATTTTTGTATTTGATGCGGTGGGGCCATAATGAATTCACATTCCTGATCTCCCTTTGCTCTACATTTTATTTCTACGGCTGTTAACTTGATGCCAAAGCTGTGTTCACACCAACCGCTTGAGTAGCCAGAATTCATGATGCAAACCGGCTCAGTCGATTTTTTGCCAACCTTTATCCAACTATCGGCCTCGAATGATTGTGGTAGCGTAAAATGCAGATAGAAATTTTGATTGGGGCTAATGCGACTGTTTTTTTTAATGTTTACCTGTGCCCATCCTAGGTAGGCAAGGTGAATAGGACCAGCGGCTAATAGCTCGTTGGCTTGATTTAGTTTCATTGATTTTTGCGCATATATGGCATCTTCCATTCCGATCAGATGCGACATGTCGAACAAAATATTTTTACCGATAATTCTAGATTCATTGTCCCCCTTTTCCTTGTAGCAATTTTTAATTCCTTCTAAAAACTCGATGGATAGAGATGATGCTCGCATCAAAACATAACGTTGGCCAGCTATTTCAATGGTTGCTTTGTCGGGGGAAATTTGAATTGAATCGTGATGGTTATTTACCTTTTCCTCAACTTTTTTGAATAGAGGTTGCAACTCTTTTGGAGCCACAACAGTATGGAATGATTTCTTGGCAGCTCTAGTCTTTTTCTTGAGTTGTAGAATTTCAGACTTAAGCGCCTTTATTTTTGCTTCCAGTGAAACAATAATATCTTGATAGGTTTCTCTATCTTCAGATTTTCCCATTTTTATTTTTTCTTCTTGCAATTTTTCTCATAGGCATCCTGAGCATCAGGAGAGTCCATTTTGATTGCTTTTTTTAGGTCATCGCAACAAGTTTTGTCGCCCAAGAAACTCTTTACTAGTCCTCTCTGACAATAGGCCTCGGTATATTGTTTATTCATTTCAATAGCCTTATTGTAATCGGCCATTGCCGAGGTGTAATCTTTCTTGCCAAAATAAGCATTGCCGCGATTAAAAAAAACATAATCGGGCTGCGCCAGTTTTAGAGCTTTGTTGTAGCAATCAAGTGCTTTGGCATATTGCCCTTTCACCAATAAAGCGTTGCCATCAAAATACAAGTTGTAAAAATCATTGCTCTGAGCATGAGCAGTGTTTAGCAACATCGATAAAAAAAAGCAAAAAATAATTCTATTCATGTGGTTTGAAATTACATGTAAAATTAAGGTGCCAAATTGATTATTTAATATAAGTCAAAAAAAATAGTTTGTCATTTTTCAACAACATTAATTTCTGCATGGTGATCTACCTTAAAATTAACAGAGTTGGCTATAAAGCACATTTTATTGGCCTGATGGTGCAATTCCATGGCCTTGTCAATCATGCTTGCATCAGTAACAATTACCTTAGGCTTTAGTGTAACAGAAGTGAATTTTCCGCTTCCTTGCTCATTTAAACTTAATGTTCCGATTGGATTATCGGAGTAGGTATTTACAACAACACCTGCATCGGCACACAAGTGCAAATACCACAACATATGACAAGATGATAAGGAGGCCAAAAGTAAATCTTCCGGATTGTGTTTGGTGCCGTCACCTCTAAAAGGAGCATCTGAAGAGGCATTGATGGTAGCTTTGTTATTAATTGTTATTAGATGACTTCTTTCGTAGGAGGTATAGTGACTAGTGCCTGTGCCTTTGTTGCCAGTCCATGTTAATGTAAGTTCATAATGATGCTCTTTATGCATGTTTCAATATAATTAAATATTTTTTTCTTTGTTTGCATTTAACATCATTACAGCCATCATTTCTTCCATCGACCTTTTCATGCCTTCAGAAGAGCCATCTAAGAAAATAACATTACCCTTGCTGTTTTCAGAAAAATGTTTAATCGCCTCTGTCCACATTGAGAATAAAATCACCGAAGTGTCCATGTTGGCTTGTTGCATTTCTTTGGCTGCTTGCGACATTCCCTTGGCAACCTGTTCGCGGAATAATGCCACACCATGACCTCTCAATTGTGCAGCTTGTCTTTCGGCTTCAGCTGCAATTTTAATAGCGTTTCCTTCTGCTTCTGCAGCTTTTGTTTTGGTGATTAAAAGCGCTTGGCCTTCATTTTCGGCAGCAGCTTTGAGGTTGTTAGAGGCAACAACTTGAGCCATGCTGCGCATGATAGCTTCATCAAAAGTGATGTCATTGAGTTGGAGGTCAATTAAGTGATAACCCCAACTCTCGAGGGTGTTGTCAATTTGTGATTTTACATCTTCAACAATTTCGTTACGAAGCGATAGTACTTCCGATTGTTTTTTGGTAGCTACAAAACCTCTAATGCTTCCTTCAACTGTGCGCACAAGTGCTTGCATTAAATTTTTCTCATCGATAAACTTAAACGCCACATTCTTAATTATTTCTTCATCCTGATTGATCACTGCAAACAGTAACATTGCCTTGAAGTATACATTGGCTTGGTCAAGCGTAGTTGCTTGGAATTCCATTTCAACCGAACGATTTTGAATAGAAATTCTCTTGTAAATATTTTCGATAAGTGGAATCTTGAAATTTAGACCGGGAGTTAACATTCTACGATATTTTCCAAAAACGGTGGTCACAGCAATAGTGCCTTGCTGTACACTCGTGAATGAGGTGAAAATGATAAGTGCAAAGAGCACTCCAACAATGATTAAAATAACAGATTGCATAGTCATGAGTTTAATTTATGAGCGAAAATACAATTTAGTTTCAATTTCCTTATGAAGTATGCTAATATTTAACCCAAATTCTATATTTGAAAATGTTAAATCTCTAAAACATCTGTAATTCAATTCCTAGTGTTTACATGAACATAGTAACGAGTTTTGTGTTGTTGCATATTAATTATAATTTTGCACCCAATAAATGTAGAATCAACTATGGCAATAAAAATAACTGACGAATGTATTAATTGCGGGGCTTGCGAGCCTGAATGCCCTAACAATGCAATTTATGAAGGCGGTAATGAATGGCGTTTTGCTGATGGTACAGGATTGAAAGGTGATATAACCACTTTGAAAGGTGAAAGTGTCAATGCTGATGAAGCACATAATCCTGTGGCCATGGATGTGTACTATATCGTAAGTGACAAATGTACCGAATGTGTTGGATTTCATGATGAGCCCCAGTGTGCTGCCGTTTGCCCGGTTGACTGCTGCATCGATGATGAAAATCATCGCGAATCGAAAGAGGATTTAATGGCCAAGAAAAACTTTATGCACATTTAAAAATAGATGTTTAAAATCTACAATAACTTTGGAAAGAGAACCTTGTGTTCTCTTTTTCTATTTATGCTGGTTTGCATTGCAAATACCTTGTCTGCGCAAGATATTCAACCTCCTGCAGCCTTGCGCGATTCTCTAAATCATTTGAGCAAGATTATGCTTAACTTATCAAAAACAGAGGAAGAGCGATTAAAGGCCAACATCAAATTTAAAACCCTACTCAAAGGTTATTTGCAAAAAGAAGATGCTGCCTTCGCTATGTTCGATTCGGTGCCGGCACTTGCCCGTTTAGCGCCTGCCGACAAAAGATTCATCCTCTACAATTGGGAACTGCCGCACAGTGATGGAACCTTTACCTATCACGCTTTTGTACTACACCGGTCTTTAAAAGATAATGCTTATCAATTGGTTGAGCTTACCGATGCTTCCGCTCTTATCAAGCGTCCTGAATCTATGCTGCTAAAGCCCGAACAATGGTATGGGGCGCATTATTATAAAATAGTTACCGTAAAGCGCAAAGGCCGTTATTATTATTGCCTCTTAGGTGCCGATTGGAACGATAGGTTATCTAAGAAAAAATTGATTGATGTAATTACTTTTGAAAAAGACGGCAGTTTCAAATTTGGTGCACCAATTTTTAATTTCAAGAACACAACATCTTATCGTTTAATTTTTGAATACAGTAGCAAGGTGAGCATGTCGCTCAATTACGATGATAAAAGAAAAAGAATTATATTCGATCATCTTAGTCCTATTGAGGAGGGGCTCAAAGGGCAATATCAGTTTTATGCGCCTGATTTGAGTTACGATGCCCTAGTTTTCAAAAAAGGAAAATGGCAGCACATTGAGCAAGTGGATGCTAGAAATGATAAGTAATACCATTACTTATTATTAACTAGTTCATGAGTTGATGGTATAAGCACCCACTAAAAATATTTTTTGGCCGGAGCTTGAAGGCGTTGGGTTGAATTTTATTCAACACTAATTTTTTTATACGAATTCCCTACCTTGAGGTGGTAAAAACCTTTAGCTGGGTTAATCAACCTTAGGGTCATTCTGTTGCCAATTCCTGAAAATGAAAACGGCACAGATCTGCCCGATAGGTCAAATATCTCAACGCTCTGCATATTGAGTGTTTCATCAGATTCAATGGTAAAAATGCCATCTTGAGCCGGATTAGGAAAAACGCTGAATGATGCAGATGGAGCAGCTGTTGCAGTATCATTAGTAACTCCCATACTTCTTACACTATTTTGGAGCAAGAAAACACCACTGTCGAAAACGCCATCCATTACATCGGCCACCACAATTTTGAAATGATAAGTTGCTCCCGCAGTCAAATTGATACCCGCAGTGAGTAATTGTGTATAGCCATCAAAAGTAATAGTGGTATCGGTGCTGTTGTCTACATATAAACTATCGAAAGGAGTTGGACAGGCTGCGCCCACTGTATTGTCGTGTACCGTATTAATGGAAACAATAGTTGAACTATCCGGCAATATGGCAATGTTGGTTGCATTGTTTAAGTATGTTCCATTGATACCGGGGCCACTAATTAATAACAAAAAGGCATCGTTGAAATTACAAATAAACTCCGGGTACTCTTCAGAACCCCAAACATATTCAAAGAAAATATTGCCGAAAGTAGGAATCGCATCAAACTCCAAAGCACATGCATCATAGGTTTGGTAGCCCACAGAATTCGAGATGTCTTGATCGGCTGCATTACCAAACATTGCTGATGCGAAAAAAGTCGAAGGATTAGCAATTTGAGAAGCTATGCCTGTACTTAAAACCAGACCGTCTCCCATAGGAAAACTACTTACTACCGTTGTCATTTGACCATAAGCTTGCGAATCGCAATTGATCACTAAGTTGCTGATATTAATGCCGCTTCCTTGTAAGTAATTGGCAATAGCAGAATCGCTGATGGAATTAATTGTTACCTGCGCTTGCACTGCAAGGGAGCTAGTAAAGAATAGGCAAAATAATAGTTTTTTCATGTTGTAAGGTTTACTAAATACCTTAACAAAAATAGCAAGTGTTTTTACTGATGCAAAAAAAAATGATTTAATTATGGTTTGGCATAACTGAATCGGTTCAGTAAAATTGTTTTATAGTAAGCATCAAGGCCACTCACAGTGATTGATTCTAACATTTGAAGATCCACAAAGCCATCTTGCTGAATGGCCTTTTCATCAATGATGATTTCTATAATTTCACCTATGATGATGACTGTGCGATTAACTTTTACATCAATTTTCTCAACCAATTTCAATCCAATTTTTACATGGCTCTCTTCAACGTAAGGGGCAATGATTTGTTGGGTGAATTTTGGCGTGAGTCCACATGATGAAAACTCAGAAACTTCCTTAGGGTATCGTGCTGAGGTTTGATGTGAGGCCTCTAATATTTGAGGATTAACATGATTGAGTGTGTATACCTTAGTGTCAAGTATGTTTTGCAAGGTATGTCGGTCTACCTCGGGAGGTCTTACAACCATACCCAAGTAAGGAGGGTTAGCGCCAACATGAAAGATTGAATTGAAAATAGCCAAATTTGTTTTGCCTGATTCATCAACTGTTCCCACAAGGTTAAGTGATTTAAAGCCTGCAATTGAATTGATGAAGGTGGTTCTGAAGCGTTGTTCCATTGCTTCAAGGTCAACTTGATTAAAAAACTTCATAAGCGTAATCCTTATCTGATTGTTGAAATGCCACCATCAATTTTAAAAATTTGCCCTGTGATAAAGCCAGCGTCTCTTCCCAACAGAAAACAGGCCATTGATGCAATTTCATCTGCTTGACCATATTTCATTAAAGGATGTCTTTTAGCAGCAGCTTCTTTTCTTGTGTCATCGGCAAGTAATTTATTGGCAAGGGGGGTATCTGTAAGCGAGGGAGCAATAGCGTTTACCCTCACTGCAGGCGCTAACTCAGCAGCAAGACTATGGGTGAGACCTTCAATAGCGGCCTTAGCCGCAGAAATAGATGCGTGGAAAGACATACCTGTTTGAGCTGCAACTGAACTAAAAAGAACGATATTGCCTTTTGAAGCTTTTAGTTTTGGTAAAACACTTTGAATAGTTTTTACGGCACCATAAAAGTTAACCTCCCAGTCATTAACAAAATCCTGCTTACTCAATCTGTTGAAGGGTTTTAGATTAATACTTCCGGGGCAATACACCAATCCATCAAGTTGTTCAGGTAACTCGGCTATGTTGAGCTCGTTTTCAGTGGCATTATAAATGATATGATGAGCACCAATAGGTATATGCTCATCTGTTCGTTGTGCTGTGTATACCTCATTGCCCTGAGCAAGAAGTTTTTCTGTGATGTTTTTGCCAATGCCGGAACTTGCTCCTACAATTAAATAGTTCATTAAAATTTGATTTGTTTAAAATATTAAAACTTAAATAGATTTAGGTTATTGTAACTTAAAATTTGATCAGGAAGGCCATTTGCTTTTGACTGCTCATCACATGATTGCCAACATGATTATTACAATTGTGCGTGTTTCTTTTTTTATAGCCTTACTTTAAATTATTAAATGATTAACAACTTTTTAGCGCAATTGTTCAGCCGGTTACACCTTGTAATACCAATGTGATTAATAAATCATGTCAATACATTATTAATCTTACAGTAGTAAATGACAGATTGGAAAGATGTTTGGTACAGATGCAGTGTAACAAATTTATATCATTACTTTTTCACATCGTTATTAGATAATGATGCATTATAAGTGCGCCTATAGTTTATCCAAAAATAAGCGGCAATCGCTATCATGTTGTTAGCGTTTCGGACTTTTTTTAATGGGTAAATATTTGACCTAGTCTTCTATCCGTTTATAGTGCATTTGTATGAGTCCTTTGTCAAATGACTTTACCGAAACAAGCTCTAATTTCATTTCTGGTCTGCCGTCATTGAATAATTTTGTCCCATTGCCAACTAATATTGGAATCACTGAAATAATGAATTCGTCTATGAGGTCAGCTTTTAGAAGTTCGTTCACAATTTCGGCTCCGCCATCACAATATATATTTTTACCGTTTTCAGATTTGAGTTTTTCAACAAGTAATTTGAGGTCTTCCGTATAAAAATAAACTGAACCTGCACTTTTTTTTGGTGTTCGTGTAATGATGTAGGCATCTTTGTCAGCGTGCGGAAATTCAAAACCCATAGCAATTACCTTGTCATAAGTTTTGCGTCCTACAATCACAGTGTCCACTGTTTTTACAAAATCAGCATAACCATAATCTTGTCCTTCCTGTTCTACAATTGAGAGAAAACTTAGGTCATCATTCGGTTGCGCAATATAACCGTCCAAACTTGTTGCTATATATAAAATTAATTTTCTACTCATGTTTATTTGGTCGTTATTACGCTCTTGATTTGGCCTCACTGCTGCCCTTGCTCGGCTATGAGCAGTTGGTTATTTTAAAACACAAATTTTCAATTACCAATCATCATTCAAATGTAAAACTAATTTTCGGTGGAAGCACATTGAAGTTCATTATTTCAGCTGCCGTTATACCGATATGAAAAAAATAAACGCTAAAATTCAGCACTTACGTATCCTTACTGTTTTTATTAAATGAGTAATTTATACTGGCAAAGACAAAATGAAGTTGAATAAAATTATATCGATTCGTTCCATTTGAGCCACCTTCAAGGAGTCTATAGCCAATATTTCCTTGTAGGTTTTTATTGAAGCTGTATCTTCCAGATAATGCAAGGTCAAGGGCTCTGCCTTTGGCAGCAGCGAGACCTTCTCCCAAAAAAATAACACCCATTTTATGAGTTATATTCCAATTGACCATTAGGTTGACAAGTGGAACAAAACCAATGCTAAAATTTTCACTTAAAAGCTCGCTATTCCTCAAGGAGAATCCTGCATCTCTAATTTTTGCAGTTAACCCAAGACCAAATTTAAAATTATCTTTACTTATGATGCTTCGGTTGTAGGTAAACCGATAGGAATTAAACTTGTAAACAGCTTCTAATGGTATATGAGCTTTAAATCTTTTTCCCTCAAATAGTATATCCTTTTCTATTGATTCAGTTTCTGTAATTTTTAATGGGGCATAAAGCAATGAAAAGTGATTTTTTTCATTTAATAAATAGCCGGCACGTAACCTCAAAAAAGGGCTTGTGTTGGTCTTAAAATCATTTCTCAGAGAAAATAACGTACCATTACTGCCGTTACGAATATCATTGATAGCAGTAAAGATTGCTCCTGATTCAAGGTTAACGAAAGCTTGAGCATTAGCAGGCCTATTGAAATTACAATAAATAAAAAGCAGACCAAATATTGCCTGCAAAAGAAGCCTAGCAATCAAGCGTTTTATATTGAGTGTTTGTTTCATTTACTGTTGAAGATACACTTCAAAAGTACATGAAATTAAATTGTTGGCATTTGCAACAATACGCTTAGGGTTTTATTTATAAGGGTTGCGGCTAAAAGAATTTCGCGCTTTTGAACTATCAACCTACTTCTAAAGTCCCCACTTGAAATTTAAAATATTTTTTTTTTAAACTACAAATTAGCCAATTTCTTTTGGCTGCTTTTAGTGGCTGGCTTTATTTCTTGGGTCATTATTGAGTTATAACTGTCAATAGGTGCACCATTTATTTTAAAAAATCGCCATCAATTATAAGAAGTTTTACACCTTTTTCAGATGAAGAACGATGTGAACTAAGTTCATCTGATACAATATATGTTTCACCTTTTGATAATTTAATTTTTTCGCCTGTCCATAATTCGCTTACAAAATCTCCATCTAAACAATACACAATATGCCCTTTGTTGCACCAGTGATCTGCTAAATATCCATTTGAATATTCTACAATTCTGACTCTGAGGCCATTCAACTGCACCGTCTGCCAAATTGCAATTCCTGTTTCGCCTTTATATTCAATTTTCTCAACTGAATTCCAATCTATTGTCTGAAAGGGAATGTTACTCATTTTTTATATGGTTTATTTATTTGTCAAGTTTTTGGTTGTTTGCTTTGTATACATTTGAGTTGTAAAGCTCCATATTAATTTCTGGTTTTGGTAACTTATTAAAGCCATACTTCTCATAAAGCCAATCTGCTGTTGAAGTCAACAAAATCCATCGTCTCAGCCCTTGTAAATTTGGGTGACTAACTACAGCGTCCATGAGTTTTTTTGAAAGTCCTTGTCCACGATAATTTTCTAAAACATAAATGTCGCCTAAATATGCAATGGTTGAAAAATCTGATATGACCCTTGCAAACCCAATTTGTTTTTGATGATGAAATAGTCCAAATTTAAAGAATTTTCGATAGAAGTTTTTACTGTACCAAAGGGGATATTATCACTCCAACCTGAATATTTTGATAGGAAGTCGTGGATGGCATCTACATCCATTTTTGATTTGTCTGTGGTTATTGTAAAATTGCCAAAAGTGATTTCTAACTTATCCATTTTATTTAAACCTCTTTTTGATTTTATATCTATTAGATGTGGCTCGCGCTAGTCACTATCGGGTTGGGTGCAGGCGATGTTGCCTTATGTTTCCCCGCATGTGCGGGGGCAAGGTAGTATTGCTGACACGCTGTTAGCGGCAGTATTCGAACAACTTTGTATTGGCATATTACATTTACTTATTGGGATATTTAATTCCAAGATCTTTTGCAATTTGTTCGAATCCTAATTCGTTTTTATATTTTTCTAAATTCAGTTTTTTTGTCATTACTTTTTCCCACCCACTATTACTTTTAGAATGATTTGATTTTATAAATTTTGCTGGAAGTGTATAAAATTCTATTGGTTTTAATGTTTCTATAGTGTTTTTACTCCATTTATTCTTGCTGTAATAATAACCTATATTTTCAAACACTATAATTAAATAGTCGAAACTGCCGAATGTTTTTTCTTTTACTGGAAAACCTCTGTCGCAATCTATTTGATAGCGACTTTTTACTTGAATTTTTAATACTCCTTTTTTGCTATTTCCTGAGTCCGGATGTATACATATTAAATCATAACCAGCATTATTTGGCGGTGCTTTATAGGTTAATATATTTCTTCTCATTAGATATCCCATAACTAAATGCTCCGCGCCTAACGATACCGTTGGAAGCATTAATTTGTTTTTTGAAACTTGCTCTGTCTCCATTTGATTTTGTTTTTGTTACCCATAACTTTCAAACAAACGAAAATAGCAGAAAGAAATTATCAATCTTCTAATTTGACTTTACCACTTTCATGGTTTGAGCGCTATTGTCATATGTAATGGTAATAAAATATATACCATCTGAATATGCACTCATGTCAATGCTGTGAAGTGTTGAATGAGTTAAATGAGTTAATCCCTTTTCAAATATCTTCTTGCCATATATATCGTTGATGATGATGCTAATTGGCTTTGTTGTAGGTTCATTGAAATCAATAAATAATTTATCGGCAGTTGGATTAGGGTAGCAGCTCATTGAAATTGTTTTTTGTTGGTGCTGCGTGGCATTGACAACTGGGACAAAAACAGGTGTGTTGAATGCACGTAACAAGCCATTGTTGCCGGTAATATAACCCTTGTTGTTATCGTAAATAATACTATTCAAATCATCTAAGGTGCCTACACTAAATCTATTCCAACTGTTGCCGTTATCAACAGATTTGTATATGATGCCGCCTGTAGCAACCGCCCAAGTGGTGTCGGCCGAGCACATCACATCGCTAAAGTGTTCATCAACACCCGATAAACTAACATTCCAATTATTACCTCCGTTGTTTGTTTTAAGTATAAAGCCCCAATCAGTAACAATATAACCAGTTAAAGAATCTTTGAAATTGATACTATTCAAATTTACATTAACCGGACAAGGAATACTTACCCAAGTATTATTTTGTTGTTTAAGCACAGTCCCACTATCACCAACAATAAACGCATTGGAGTTATTGAATCCAATCTTGTTTAAGGTGTTGTTGGTTCCTGTATTTTGATTTTGCCATATTGTTCCGTTAAACCTGAGTGCTTTTCCATTGTTGCCCGCTGCCAAAATGTTGTTCTGCGAAATGAAGTATAGGTCGCGTATGCTTTCATTATTATTGAAGGTTACTTCAATCCAAGTTAATCCTTTATCAGTTGATTTTAAGAAGGTCCCGTTGTCTGTGGTAATGTACCATGCATTATTAAACATGCTTACGGAGTTCAACTTGGTATTGCCCGAGTTGGTATAAGTCAGCATCCAAGTTTTTCCGCTATCGCTGCTTACAACGCAATTCCCATTGCTAAGGATAGCACAAACATACACCTGATTTTCGGTGGCAATATCAACAATATCTTCAATGACATCGGTGTCGAGCTCAATACAAGCAAAAGGATGCTCCACCTTTAGGTATCTTGTTTTGGTAATACTGCCGGTACAACCTAATGAATCTGTAACAACATGACTAACATCGTATTTTCCTGCTTGGTTGTATTGATGTTGAGCGCTATAGGTACTGTAGTTTCCTCCATTTCCTGTATTCCAGTTAGAGGAGTTAATGGCAGAAGCACTTGCACTTGAAATAAAACTAACGGCTGTATTGGGAAAAAGCACCAATTGCTTATCACTTGAAAAATCAGCATTCGCTTTATTGATTGTTAAACTTCCATAAGAATACACAGCTGCAGTGCTAACGGGATTATCGGATACTACTCGGACTGAATAGGCATTTCCGGATAGCACATACTGCGGAATATTGCACTGAATGCTTCCCGAGGTAGTTGAACTAATTCCACCAATATCTGTAAAACTTGTAAAATTTCCTGAAGGGTCGCTCAGGTGAACCCTGAAATGATTGCCTATGTTGTAGCTGCCGCTGATGTCATAAGAAAGGGTAAAGCTACCACCGGCACATAAGTTAGTATTAGGCAGTGAATCTATTTGAATGATATTTGTACTCACAGCTTGGTTGTTAATTGAAAACACTACCGAAGAGGCATCAAACACAGCAGGATTATTGCCATCCTCAACTTTAATTCTACATGCAGCAGAACTTACAGCGGGCACTTCCCAAATGTATACGCTGTCGTTAAAGGCAGCGTTAATATAATTGTATGATGTGCCACCGTTGATTGAGTAATACAGTTTGACAAACGGTGAATTAATGTGGTTCCATTTAATCATTTGATAACTTGAGCTGTTGAATATTTCTCCACCAACCGGGGATGTTAATGTCACTTGAGAGCCCACATTGCTTATCGTAAAATTATTATTGCTTACATCATTGATAGATGGATTTGAAACTGCACTGATTTTAATTTTTGCAGATAAACTAAACGTATCCGGAACTAGCCAAAAATAGTAAGCTGGAGAGGAAGGTATATTGGAGGCAAGCGGAATATAAGTTGCCCCGCCATTTAAACTGTAACTTACATCAATATTTGAAATACCCGATGACTGCCAAGTGATGTATTGACCTGCGTTGTGCAATAATTGCTCATTTCCATTAGGTGACAACAATGTAATAGTTGGAGTAGTACTATTAATAGAGAAAGCGGCATTGCTTTCATCAAATAAAAATTGATTGTTGCTGTCGGCAATTTTTATCTTGCAATTACTTCCGGTACTTGCATTTATTTGCCAGTTAAGATAGCCCATGTTGTATACATTGCTGTCAATAATATTGTAGCTTGCACCGCCATCAGTAGAATAAAAAACATCTACAAAATCTATCCCTACCGATTGCCATGTAATATAATAATTTGAACCATTGTTTAAATTTTCACCACCATTAGGACTGGAGAGTGTTAAGAAAAAGTTACTGATAGTAAACGTAGCGGTGTTCTGCGAAAACTGGGTTGGGAAGGTGCTATTTTTGATTCTGATGAGTGCATTATTGGTGATATTATTAGGCACTTGCCATTCGTACTGATGAAGGTTGGCATTTACGTTAATAGCTACTGTGCTCCATGTTGAGCCATTGTCGTCAGAGAACTCGATATCTACACTGGCAACGCCAAAACTATTCCAGGTGATGTTGTAGGGTGTACCCGATTGTATAATGCTTGAAGAAGCGGGTTGGGTGAGCGCAAGTAAAGAATCGGTTAAGATTATTTTTAGAGGGGCATCATTTACATCAGAAATATTGGGATTAAAGTAATCGCTCACACGGTACCAAACCGTGTCAGTATTGATGTAGGGAATGCTCCAATTATACATACCCGAATTTTGATAATGCGAAGCAATTAAAGTCCAATTGATGCTATCGGTTGAGTAGTGCAGATCGACATAGGGGGATGTTGATGTTGTAAACCAAGAAATCGGTTGATTTTCTCCAGAATTATAAATAACATAAAGGCCGCCTGATGTAACAAAAAATTGACCGGTTTGAATTGAAAAACTGAATGGGGTTATCCCACTTAATACAGTATTGGCGGCATTACTGATTTTTATTTTACAATTTATAGCATTCAAGTTGGCAGGCACCGACCATATGTATGATCCTGTAGCAGCTGGCGTGAAGGGAGTAATTAATTGAAAAATAGAGTCACCGTTTAAACTATATTCTATTCTAACGAAGTTAATTCCATAACTGTTCCAAGTAATGTTGTATGAACTGCCCGAAGCTAATGTTTCATTCGGAGAAGGAGTTAATACTGTAATTGCAGGTCCGCTGGTAGTAACAGCAACCGACCCCTGTGCAACGGAAAAAATAGTTGGATTGCTTTCAACGCTAATCTTAAATTTACAATGAGGTGCAGGGGGGCAATTAATTAACCAATTGTAAATACCTGTATTTGAAATTCCACTTGCGAAAGTGGTCCAATTGATTCCATTGTTGACAGAATATTCAAGTCTTAAAGTTTGATTGTTAAGTCCTGTTGAAACCCAAATCAAGTTGATATTACTAAACAGGTTAAAACTGGAACCGGCAGAAAAACCATTAAGAGAAATGGTAGGTTGATTAATACTAAAGTAAAATGCCGACTGATCATTTATACCTGGTTGATTAAGATCTCTTATTCTAACTTTAACTGTCCCAATCAAAACATTGGGCACCATCCAATTGTAACTGCCCTGAGATGCAGGAATTCCTGAAGCAATTAACTCCCAATTGATGCCGTTGTTAATAGAGTATTCAATAGTTACAAAATCCACATCGAGGGAATTCCATGTAATGGTTGATGTGATGCCCGCATAGATTTGCTCTCCACCTACCGGATAAATTAAATCTAAAAATGTAGTAGGGGAGTAAATTTCAAAGAGTGAGTTACTTACATCATTCACATTCACATTGGCAGCATTTGATAATTTAATTAAAACACTATCGCTAATAAAATTGGGAACTTGCCAAATAAAGCTACCTGATGCAGCAGGGAATAGTGGCTCAATTAAGTTCCAAGTTAAACCATTATCAGTAGACAAGTCAATTTTAATATTGGCAATATTTACCGAAGTCCATTGGATAGTGTATGTAGTTCCGGCAGCAATCAATTCACCTCCATTAGGGGTTATGAGGTTGATAATTGGAGTCGGAGCAGAGATGGTAAAATTGCTGTTTGATTGGTCATTTACAGAAGGAAAAAGTGCATCAGATATTCTTATTCTACAGTTTGTTGAAGGGGTGTTGGGCACCGTCCATTGAAATGCTCCGGTATTTGGAAGGTTGTTGGCAATAACATTCCAAGTTGTGCCATTATTTGTGGTTCGCTCAATCTTAATGAGTCCTGAAGCAACCACTCCACTCCAATTTACTGTAACGATAGAGTTGGGGTTGAGTATTTCTCCGCCATTGGGAGCAAAAACTGTAACTGATGGATTGATGATATTAAACGCACTTGCATTTTGATTGGATAGAGTGGAATTGTTATCACTGATTTTTATAAAACAATTGGCCGAAACAGTGCCAGGAACAGTCCAATCGAACGATAAATCTGAAGCATCAACTGAGGCTGAGATGAGAGAGAAGGTATTGCCTCCATCGATGGAATATTCTATTTTAATTGTGCTTAAAAAGGAGTAACTCCATTGTATTGTTTGTATGCTGCCAACAGCCCAATTCTCGAAGCCGAAAGGAGTGATTAACTCCAAGGTTGGAATTGGCTGAACAATGGTAAAAAAATTGTTGCTTTCATCAAGCACAAGATTATTGATGGCATTCTTAAG
>JALRAS010000003.1:26691-60411 GCA_023262495.1 Bacteroidia bacterium
ATTCCGAATGATTTGCTGAACTGTTTGGCGGAGCTTTTTTTTATTGATTAGTTCCATGAGCAATATATTCAGAAGTTTTAGAGGACACGTCAAGTTGTTTCCAAACAAATTCCGTTGTTCCCAGTTGTTGGTCAATAACTTGCCAGGTGGTGCCGCCATTAATCGTATATTCTAAATCAACAATGCTGGTGCCGGTTGAGTTCCAAGTGATATTATAAGTTGTCGTAGAATTTAATGTTTCACCACCATTTGGTGTTAACACGGTACCATTTGAAGGCAGGGCTTCTATGGTAAAAGCATCACTATTTTGTTGAACTGAAGGAGATGAAACATCTAAAATTTTAATACGGCATGCAGTGGAGGATACGGGTGGAATTGTCCAATTGTAGTTAAAGGTATTGGGGGCATTGGCAGCAATAGTGTCGTAGTTAGAGCCATTGTCGCTGCTGAATAATAAACATACCTCACTTCCTACGATATTGCCAGACCAAGTCACATTAATTTGTTGTCCGGGGTTAAAAATAAGTCCTGAAGTGGGGTAGGTAATCTGTAATGAAGGATTAACAATATTAAAAGTGGCATTACTTACATCACTCACCACAGCTGTAGTGGACTCTGTTAATCTGATAATTGCATTGCTGCTGGCGGGTCCTGTCACAGTCCACGTGTAGCTGCTTGGAAAAACACTTACACTGGTATCAATACTAATAAAAGTTGCACCATTGTCAATCGAGTATTCAATATCTATCTGATTAATTCCTATCGATGCCCATGTAATGGTTTGTTGTGAACCAATAGCAAAGGTTTGACCGCCATCGGGTGTGAGTAAAATCACGAATTGAGCGCTGGCTATGTTTATTGAAAATAGTAATAAAAAAGCTGAGAGGAATTTTTTCATCATTTTGTCTCTAATTCATTTTTGCTATAACATGAGTGCTTTCAATATGTCGTGTTTGGTAATGATAAATGTTTTATCGGTTTTAAAGTCTCTTACCAAAACTGCCGGATTTGCTGGTGTTATCATTCTTGAAAGAGAGTCAATAGGGGTGGTAATATCAGCAAAAGGAAAAGCAGCCTCCATGTATTCGCTCACTAGCTTTTGCTTAACTTCCGGATTGATTACGATGGCTTCATAAATTTTATTTTCATTAACTGAACCTATAATTCTTTTATCACTCGTAACCGGTATTTGTGATATATCTAAATTATTCATCAAAGAAAGAGCTTTTTCAACAGTGTCGTTGGCTTCAATTGTAATCAATTCACCTCCTTTATTGCTGTCAACCAAATCTTTTGCGGTTAGTCCTTTTTTATCAAAAAAACCTTTGGAACGCATCCATTCATCATTGAACATTTTTCCTAAATAGCGCGTGCCGTGATCGTGAAAAATAACTACCACAACATCCTTTTCAGTTAGCTTATCTTTCAGTTGCATGAGTCCTGCCATGGCCGCCCCCGCACTATTACCTGCAAAAATTCCTTCTTTTTTGGTTATCTCTCGGGTCATCATAGCAGCATCCTTGTCAGTCACTTTTTCGAACAAGTCAATTACACTGAAATCAACGTTTGCAGGTAAAAAATCTTCCCCAATACCTTCTGTAATGTATGGATAAATCTCTTCCTTATCGAAAATGCCTGTCTCCTTATATTTCTTAAAAACCGACCCGTAAGTATCTATACCCCATACCTTGATATTCGGATTTTTTTCTTTCAAATATTTACCGGTTCCGCATATGGTACCCCCCGTACCAACACCAACTACCAAGTGGGTAACCTTGCCATCAGTTTGTTCCCAAATTTCAGGACCTGTTTGTTCGTAGTGCGCCATAGCATTTGATGGGTTGTCGTACTGATTCGGTTTCCAAGAGTTTGGAATTTCCTTTTCTAGCCTAGAAGATACAGAATAATATGACCTCGGATCTTCAGGTTCCACATTGGTTGGGCATACAATGACATCTGCTCCAAATGCTCGCAAGGCATCAACCTTTTCTTTACTTTGTTTGTCGGTGGTGGTAAAAATACACTTATATCCTTTTATGATTGCAGCAATAGCTAGCCCCATCCCTGTATTTCCGCTTGTGCCCTCAATAATTGTTCCTCCGGGTTTCAACCTTCCGTCTTTCTCCGCATCTTCAATCATTTTAAGTGCCATTCTGTCTTTTATGGAATTGCCGGGGTTGAAGGTTTCAATTTTAGCAAGTACGGTGGCTTTACAATCTTTGGTTAGTTGATTAATTCTTACAAGGGGTGTATTCCCTATGGTTTCAAGTATGTTGTTGTATATTTTCATTTGTTTAATAGATAAATGCAAAGTTAATCAATCATTTAATAATTAAGAATTTTTTACGAGGCAATTAATTCATGTAAAAAGTAAGGTGTGCTTTTACTTGATCTCATCAACTATGATTTATGCTTTCAATCCATCAAATGAGCAAGTTACGAAAGAAGGAAACCTCTTAGAGCATTGTTTGTGTGATGCATTCTCTGTAATCATTACGAATTGCAGTAAAAATTTCCACCTATTGAATAGGATGGCAATCACAATTAAACGATGTGGTATTGCAATCGAATAATGTACTGAGTAAGTTAAAACGAGTGGAAAAATATTACTATCAACTCAAAATCGGGCCCCTACACCTGATAACAATGGTTAATCAAAGAATTTTTTTAGTTGCCAAAAAACAGTAATTTTGCTGCTTAACTTATCACACTGATGAAAAAATATACGCTTATTCTATTGACGGCAATTGGTTTTTTATTTGCCAAAAACACATTCGCTCAACTCAGGGCCACCGCAACCAACATTCATAGTGCTGCGGTGAATAATCAAAGCCCTCAAAAGGTTGGCCCACAACAAAGAAATTGTGGTACCATGGATTATTTGGCAAAGCAAATTTTAGCCAATCCTTCTCTGTCTGCTCGGATGAATGACCAAAAGCAACGTTTAAAAAATTATGTTGATAATCATTATGAGGAGCTTAGTCAACAAAAGGTTATTTATACCATCCCTACCGTGGTGCATGTGGTGTACAGAAACGCAACCGAAAACATCAGCGATGCTCAAATAATATCTCAAATTACTGTGCTTAACGAGGATTTTCGTAAGCTAAATACCGATGTAGGCAGTGTGCCTGCTGTGTGGGCAAATTTGGCTGCCGATGCCGGTATTGAGTTTTGTTTAGCTACCCGCGACCCTCAAGGAAATGCCACTAATGGCATTACAAGAACTTCTTCAACCCAGTCCTCTTTTGATGTTTCAAACAACAATATGAAGTTTAATAGTACAGGAGGAAAAAATGCATGGCCTACCGATCAGTACCTTAATATTTGGGTTTGTAATCTCGATGGAAGTTTGCTCGGATATGCTCAGTTTCCCGGAGGCGGATCACCCTCAACAGATGGAGTTGTGGTTGATTATGATGATTTTGGAACTACAGGAACAGCAACACCTCCTTTCAACTTAGGGAGAACAGCAACTCATGAAGTAGGACATTGGTTGGGCTTGTACCATATTTGGGGAGATGAGCCAAATTGTGCTGCCGATGATGGTGTGGCTGATACGCCTCAGCAAAAGGATAAAAATTATGGATGCCCTTCGTTTCCGCAAGGGAGCAGCCAAGCAGGTGGCAGTTGCTCAGGATCAAGTCCGGGTGCAATGTTTATGAATTATATGGATTATGTAGATGATGCTTGTATGTATATGTTCACCAATGGGCAAAAGGCCAATATGATAGCTGCGCTTACGCAAGACAGAGCGCCTTTGCTCACATCCAACGGTTGCAGTGGCGTTATTCCAAATCCAAACACCTGCGACAGCATCACTAACTATGCTGCAAATGCTACCCCTCAAATTTATCGTCCAAGCGAAGTAGGTGCAACGGGCACCGGTTGGGTTTCAGGAACAAACAGCTTTTTAGACAAAGCTAAAGCAGATAAATACACCGCCTCAACAGGATTGCAAATAAAAGGTCTGTGGATTTATTTTGGCGCATTATACAGCCCAGGAAGTGGAACATCAACCGTAACCTATAAAGTATGGAATGCCAACGGTACTGCAGGAGCACCCAATACTACTTTGGGTAGCCAAACTACTACAACACTGAACATATACAATAACTTAATCTTAAACCCTTCTCAACCAACTTATGTGCAGTTTCCTTCTCAGATTGCTCATACAGGAACATTTTATGCAGGTGTTGAGTTTGATCCGAGCAATGGCGATAGTATTGCAGTGGTTACTAATACGATGAATCTTTCTCCAAATACGGCATGGGAGCAATGGAGCAACAACGTTTGGTACGCCTATGATAATGCTAACAGTTGGAATGCGCAAATGTCTCATCTCATGTTCCCGGTATTGTGCTCACCAACAACTACTCAAGACTACAGCTATCCTGTAAATCAATTTGACATAGAGGTGTTTCCTAATCCCGTTAATGATATATTGTATATAGGGCTTTCGAATGATGTGTTGAATCAGCAACCAATCGAAATTAATGTGGTAAATATGCTCGGTGAAGTGGTAGCATCTAAAAAAATGCTGGCAAACAGTTCAACGGTGAGTTTAGCACTTGCCGATTTAAGCAATGGATTGTATGTGTTGGAAGTAAAACAAAACGAAAAGGTGAGCTTCAAGAAATTCCAGGTAGCACACTAATAAATATTTTAATGAAAGGAAGAGTCCACCATAAGTGGACTCTTCGTTTTTAGGACCTATGTATAAACATATATTTTTTGATTTAGACCACACCCTTTGGGATTTTGAAAGCAATTCTAAAGAGGCGCTGTTTGAAATTTTTATTGAGCTGCAGTTAAATAATATTTTAGGTTGTGCCTTTGAAGATTTTTTAAAAACCTATCATCGTATCAACCAGCAATATTGGGATGAGTATAAAATGGGAAAGGTATCACGAGAAACGCTGCGTAATGCCCGTTTTGCAGATACACTTTCAACTTTCAATCCAGATAGTGCCACACTATCTCTTCAAATAAGTGAGGCATATATTGCCCGAAGCCCATACAAAAAGCAGCTTTTTGATGGTGCTGTAAGGGTGCTGGACTACCTTACGCACAAAGGATATAAATTGCACATTATTACCAACGGATTCAATGAAGTGCAGTTTATTAAGTTAACAGAAAGCAAGTTGCTGCCTTATTTTAAAACCATTACCACCTCTGAGAATGCAGGTCATAACAAGCCCGATGCCAAAATATTTATGCATGCATTAAATGCTGCAGGAGCATCAACAAATGAGAGCATCATGATTGGCGATAATAAAGAAGCTGATATTATAGGAGCTCTAAATGCTGGGCTTACAGCTATTTGGTTTAACCCCGAAAAAACAATGGTTGAACATGATTCAAGGTATAAAACCATTTACCATTTGCTGGAACTTGAAGAAATTTTCTAGAGAAAATTGATTTACTGATTCATTTTAATCAATGCAAATACAGCGTAATTAATCATATCCAAGTAGTTGGCATCTATTCCTTCAGATACCAATGTTTTTCCGGCATTATCTTCAATTTGTTTGGTGCGTAGTATTTTCATTAGAATTAAATCAGTGATTGAACTCACACGCATGTCGCGCCAGGCCTCTCCATAATCATGATTTTTGTTGCTCATTAAATCTTTGGCTGTTTTAATGTACTTATCGTAAAGCGCCATCGTAAACTGCTCGTCCATGGTATTTTCAACAGATATGCCCAACTCCAACTGTATCAAACCTATTACAGAATAGTTGATGATACCTATAAATTCACCCTGAATATCCTCATCTACCTTTGATACCCCTTTTTCTTGAATGCTTCTGATGCGTTGCGCCTTGATAAATAGTTGGTCGGTAATTGAGCTGTGTCTTAATATTCTCCATGCTGTGCCATAGTCTTTCATTTTCTTTAAAAAAAGCTCTCGGCAAATGAATATTTCCTTATCGTATTGATCGGAGGTGTTTAACTTATTTCCCATAGTTGGTTAATGACAGTTTGTTAAATTCAATGAGATGAAAAATATTTGAATTATTTTTACTCCCAATAAATTGTCAGCAAAGTAAATGATAAATCCTTTATCGACACAAATTCCATTCTCAATTAATATAAAAGGTAAGCTTTTGTCCTTGTCTAAACCAATTGTAATGGGTGTTGTAAATATTACTCCCGATTCTTTTTTTAAAAATAGCCGTGTACATGACTTGGAAGAATTGTGCAGCAAGGTGCAAGAAATGTGGGAGCTCGGAGCAGCTATCATTGATATTGGTGCAGCAAGCAGCAGGCCTGGTGCGAAATTGGTGTCTTCAAACGATGAGTTGAAAGTACTGTTACCTGCGCTGCAATCATTGGTTAAAAAATTTCCCGAAATTCCTTTTTCTATAGATACATACAACGCTGAAACTGCTCGTGCCTGTGTAGGCGAAGGAGCTGCAGTCATCAATGATATTTCTTCAGGAAGCATTGATTCCAATATGTTTCAAACAATAGCATCTTTACGTGTACCATACATCATGATGCACATGCAGGGCATTCCTGAAAATATGCAGCAAAATCCAACTTATTCAGATGTTTTAGATGAAATCATCGAGTTTTTTTTGAAAAAGATTTTACTCGCCCGAGATAGCGGTGTTAATGATATCATCATTGATCCTGGCTTCGGTTTTGGAAAAACACTTGAGCATAATTATTTTTTGCTTCGATATTTGAAGCAACTGAATATTTTGCAATTACCCATATTATGCGGGCTTTCTCGAAAATCATTTATCAACAATGTAATACATACAAAGCCCGAAACAGCACTCAATGGAACAACAGTGCTCAATACCATTGCATTGTTAAATGGCGCAAATATTTTGCGTGTGCATGATGTATTGGAAGCCAAACAAGCAATTGACTTGATTAACTTTTATCAAACCGCCAATTAGTCATGAGAGGTGTACCGCCAAATCAATTATATTTTTTGTTGCTTTTTCTGCTAAGCATCAATGCAAACGCACAATGTGGGTTGTATGAGGTATTGTTAGAGGAAAAAGTGCGCGAAAGTGCGTTGGTGGTTGAAGGTCGCGTAGAAAGCCAGAGTTGTTTTCATCACCGAAGCAATCAAAAAATTTATACCCTTAATACCATTCATGTTTACGGGGTATTTAAAGGGAACACCGCGCGTGAAATAAAAATTATTACTGCTGGAGGTCGTATTGGTCAGCATATGGAATTGGCCTCCTCGCTACTTACGCTGCATGTTGGGCAATCAGGAATGTTTTTTCTAAATAAATATTCAGATGCAGCTGTTGCAAACGACATAGTTTATGAGGTTTACGCTTCCGCCCAAGGTTTCTATTGTTACAACTTCCATGAAAGCAAGGTTGGCGATGTATTCATGCAAATGAGTAACAATGGTAATGCCTTTTATAAAATGCTGGCAGATGATTATGGCTTAAATAAAAAGATGGAATATCAGTCATTTGATTGGCATGTTGGATCAAACTCAAATCGCCTTACCTTTATCAATGATTTCTCTCCCCAAACAATAAATGCAGGTGCAGGAGAGCCGCTCACTGTTTCAGGTTTTGGATTCGGCAACACACGAGATACCAGTAAAGTTTGGTTCAAAAATGCCGACAACGCAGGTGCCAGCGAAATAGCTGCAGAGGCAGCACAGTACCTCTCATGGTCAGATACCAAAATCGTGGTTATAGTGCCAAGTAAGGCAGGTACCGGAAAGATTTCGGTTACTGTAGGAACAATACGTGATCAAAGTACCCAAACATTAAAGATTAATTATGCTTTCATCAATACCGGCACGAACGCATTATTACACATCCCCAAACATATTTCGCGCAATGCAAACAGAGGATATGTGTGGAACATGAATAAAAACTTTGAAAGTGACAGTACAGCTGTATCTGAGTTTTTGATATCCTTTAAAAAATGGCGGTGCAAAACATTTATCAATTGGTCTATAGGAAGAAACACTGATATTAATTTTTCTGAGAGAGACACAGTGAGTGTAATAACCTTTGATGAACGCAATGAGCTGCCTGCTGGGGTGCTTGGATTGTGTTATGCCTATTACAGCGGATGCACTGAGGATGACTGGTACATAGAAGAGCAAGATATGCTATTCAGAAAAACCGATCGTTGGTATTTTGGAAATGGTACCACACCTTCCAATAAAGTTGATTTTCAATCTGTGGCTTTGCATGAACTCGGTCATGCGCATCAATTGGCACATGTTATAGATAACAATGATTTAATGCATTTTTCAATTAACACAGGAGTGCAAAAAAGAAATATCGAGGCCCTTAATTTGACGGCTGCACAACAAATGGTAAATGGCAGTGTTGAAAGCGCTCCTTGTGGGAAACCTAAAATGCAATTGCTTGATGCTGATTTATGCAACGATGAACTTTTTGGATTTTATAATTACCGCATCTACCCCAACCCGTTTGACGAAAATTTAAATGTTGAGCTATATCTCACAAGAGATGATATACTTAAAATTCAATTGTTCGATATTACAGGTAAGTTGATAGGGGGCTACGAAAATGAAGAAGTTACTAAAGGTATTTTTGCCATTAATTTTAATATCCCACAGGAACAAATAAGCAACGGGTTATACATCATGAAGATTGATTTTGGAGAGGAAAAAACAATCAGAAAATTGATGCGTTTTTCGGGCAAATAAAACGCTTTCCCATTTTTTATGGGTTTTGAAACCAAGCAATCAGTTCGGCCGCATCAAGCTCGGTATATTTGGTGCGATTCACCACTTGACCATCCTTAACCCATAAAATGGCAGGTAAGTTAATGCCTGCATTTTTAATAAAACCTTCTTGCATCGACATAAATCGATATTCGATATCCTTGGTTTTGGAGGATTCTAGAAATTCCTGCAAATCGGAAGTTTCACCGTTTAAAATAAAGTAAATGGGCAAATCAGGATTTTGCTGATGAATTAAATTTAACTTCTGCGCCCCTATTTTGCAGTGTGGGCAAGTAAGACTTAAAAATGCAATCACCCTTTTACCTTTCATAAGGTCAACCGAAGGGGCGTCAGGTCTTTGTTTGGCGTATAGGGCATCCAAATTTAAACGATAATTGATTTCCTCTGCATGCGGAGGATGCCCGCTAGATAGTGGATTTACTACAAATGGTGTGGCAATAGAAGCAATAGCACATGACAAGATGATGTATTTTTTTGAAGATAAATTATCCTGTCTTTGTTGTAATAATAACACTGATGCAAGACTAATTAAAACGATATTTTTAATGATAGACTCCAGCGGAGTCATTTTTATGTAGTTACCAAAACAGCCACAATTACCGCTATTTCCTTGAAAAAAAATGATGGCAATCAGGTAAATGGTAAATACGCCTAAAAGCATGATGGTAAATTTTGCGAGCATGCGATTGCCTGCATTCCAATTCAATAATAACAGTATACCAAGAAAAAACTCTAGGGCTAAAAATAACCTTGCTATGAAAGGAGCGGTGGTCCAGTTCGCCACTTTAATTTCTATAAAGGAGAATTCAAAAATCTCGATAGGAAATAATTTGGTGTATGCCGAAAAAATAAACATCGCACCCAAGATGAGCGATATCACCGCAAATAATATTTTTTTTAGCATAGTTGGAATGGTAGTTAAAAAAAAAGCTGCTCTGAGGGAGCAGCTTTTTTTTTTAAGCTAAATTAATTACTTAATTGAGCAAGAAACTTCAGCACCTACAGTTGTTGCATCACCTTTGTCACAAGTTTCAGTGGCATTTTTCTTGGTGTCATTGATGGTTGTTGAAGTAGTTGCTGTCATTCCTAATACTGTAGCAGTGCACTCGCAAGTGTAATCTTTCTTGCAAGAAGTCATTGTTGTAGCTACAAGAGCTAAAGCAGCAATTGATAATACTAATTTTTTCATTGTTTTGTTTTTAAAGGTTAATAAATTTTGCCACAAATGTATAAAAGATTTGTAAACTACAAATCATTTAGATAGGCAATCTGTTAAAGTTTTTCACAAATTAGTTTTAATTATTTCAATTTGAATTTTGAAGGTAGGCAAAGCACTTGCGTTATATATTAACAGTTTAAAATCTAATCTTGATTATATTGCATTGGATTCAACAACAGAGCGCAGCTAAACAGCTGTGCTTCTATTCAAGAAATTAATCAATGGTAGCAAATGTGTCAACTTTTCAGATACTGTTTTGTGAAAATCCGGTTTTACCACATCTTTATCGCTAAAATTACAAAATGCAACAAAACTCTTTAATTTAATACACTTGATACCTTCGTTGAGATTGTCATAGCCCCTGGGAGGGTTCTTCAAAGTATCCTCCATATCAAGGCCTCCGTAATGCTTAATAAAATGCTTGTTCTCGATAATCGTTTTAAACTCATCAAGGTTGTAATCTATTTCTTGCCTTATAGGAGCTAGTATTTCAGCAGGTGGTTGGTAGCAACCGCCACCTATGAATGAAAGTCCGGGTTCGAGATGTACATACAAACCGGCCTTAAATGATTTTTTACCAAAGGTATTAATACTTGCGCCAAAATTTGTTTTGTAAGGAGATTTATTATGTGAGAATCGCACATCCCTATTAATCCTGAAAATACATCTAGAAGCTTCAATCCCGCTGTAGTCATTAGATTGTTTCGCCAAATGTTCTATGATGCCAGCAATAACTTCAATAAATGATGATTTTGCGCTAAGATAACTTTTTTGATTAGCCAAGAACCATTCCCTGTCGTTATTTGATTTTAAATCCTTTAAAAAAGTTAGAGTACTTGTAGAGATCATTATGGGCTTAATTTTAAGGTATTTGCAAAGTAAATGAAGTTTTAAACAAATCGCTTAATCATCAAAAAAATAAATAAATTTTGGTGTGATAAATAATAATTTGTTTACATTAGCCCTCGTTTTTTACACAGATAAACTATACACCTATGAGAATAAGCAAAATATTGTGTGTCCTAACCGCAGTTTTATTAATTTCTGCTCATGCCTCTGCGCAATCATCAAAAACAAGAAAAGCAGATGAAGCATACAACAATTGGCAGTGGAGCGAAGCCATCGAACTTTACAAAAAGGCGCTCACTAAAATTGATAACAAGGCACTTAAAGCTGAGGTATTGTTTAAAACAGCCGAATGCTACCGAAACATCAATGACTTAAAGAATGCCGAAAGTAACTATGCAAAAGCTATTAAGTCTAAATATCCTGACCCTCGTGCTCAATTGCTATTGGCCGATTGTCAAAAAGCACAAGAGAAATATACAGATGCTATCAATTCATACAATGAATACAAAAAGCTTGTGCCAAGTGATTCAAGAGGAGAAGATGGTGTTAAATCATGCACCATTGCTCAAAAATGGAAAGACACTCCTACACGTCACGAGGTAACACTTTGTCCTTTTAACAGTAAGGTATTGGACTTTGCTCCAAGCTATGCTGATAAAAAATACAATACCATTTGGTTTTCTTCAATGAGAGAAGGCGCCACAGGTTCTGGTACTGACGGAACAACCGGACAAGCTTTCTCTGATATTTACGAAGTAAAGCGCGACAAAAAAGGTGCATGGAATACCCCATCCTTGGTAGATAAGATGATTAACACCGGAGAAGGTGAAGGTGCAATGGCTTTCAACAAAAAGAAAGATGCAGTTTATTTTACAAGATGTCCTAAAGAAACCAAAAAAACCTTGGGTTGTATGATCATGGTATCAACCAAAAAAGGTAATGGTTGGGGACCTGCAGAAGAAATAGTTTTATGTGCCGACTCATTTACTGTTGGGCATCCTGCCATTTCGCCTGATGAAACTACACTTTATTTCGCCTCTGATATGCCGGGTGGTCTTGGTGGAAAAGATATTTGGAAAGTGAAATTGACTAAGCAACGCAAACCTGATGGAAATCCTATTAATCTTGGTCCTTCTATAAATACCGCAGGTGATGAAATGTTTCCTTATGTTACTGAAAGTGCATTGTACTTCGCTTCAAACGGACTTATCGGAATGGGTGGTTTAGATAATTTCAAGGCAGCTATTTCCGGTGACGGATTCAGCACGCCTGAGAATCTTAAGTTTCCAATCAACTCTGCAGCCGATGATTTTGGTATTTGCATAGAAAACAAAAACGAAAACGGTTTCTTTACTTCATCTCGTGCAGGCGGCAAAGGAATGGATGATATTTATGAATTCAGATTGCCTCCTGTATTGTTCTCTTTGGCCGGTGTAGTAAAAGATATTGATACCGGTGAGCCTTTAATTGGTTCTACAGTTAAATTAATTGGTTCTGACGGTTCAAGTGTTGAAAGTAAGAGTGATGCTACAGGAAATTACCGTTTTGATTTTACGCCTGATGGCAAGCGTTATGTAAATGCAAATGTATCGTATACTGTTTCTGCTTCCATGGAGAATCACTTAGCAGATACAAAAGATTTTACAACCGTTGGTATTGAAACCCAAACAGATTTTGTGAAGGACCTCGCTTTGAAATCTATCAAAAAAGACCCTATTCGTTTGCCGGATATTTTATATGATTTAGCTGCTTGGGATTTGAAACCACAATACCAAGATTCGTTAGCTGGTTTGGTGAAAACCATGAATCAAAATCCAAATATTGTTATCGAATTAGGTTCGCACACTGATACCCGTGGTGATAACAAATCAAACGAAATTTTAGCGCAAAAACGTGCTCAAAGTGTTGTTGATTATTTAATTTCTAAAGGTATTGCCGGAGACAGAATGGTGGCCAAAGGATATGGTGAAAATCGCCCGTTGATAAGCGACAAACAAATTTCTGCCATGGCCACTGAGGAAGAAAAAGAAGCAGGTCACCAAAAAAATAGAAGATCTGAATTCAAAGTGATCAGAGAAGATTATGTGCCTAAGGAAGACCCAAGCACGAAACTAGCTCCCAAGATTCAAAATGTTGAAGAGGACGAGGAGTAAGTAATTTAATTATAGATAATTTCGAAGTCCCGTTTCCTAAAAGTTACGGGACTTCTTATTTTTGCCACATGACAAATAGCAGTAATTCAAGATATCAACAGCGCGGAGTTTCTTCCGATAAGGAAGATGTACATGCCGCAATTAAGCACGTTAGCAAAGGCATTTTTCCGAAAGCGTTCTGTAAAATTGTTCCCGATTTTTTATCTAATGATGATGACTATTGTATCGTAATGCACGCTGATGGGGCAGGAACTAAATCTTCTTTGGCCTATATGTATTGGCGCGAAACAGGTGATATGTCGGTTTGGAAAGGTATTGCGCAAGATGCAGTTGTGATGAACACTGATGATTTGCTGTGCGTAGGAGCTACCCAAAATATTTTGTTGTCTTCAACAATTGGAAGAAATAAAAATCGTATACCGGGTGATGTAATCAGCGCTATCATTAATGGTACCGAAGAGTTTCTTGAAGAGTTGAGATCTTATGGAATCAGTATATATAGCACAGGAGGGGAAACAGCTGATGTAGGCGACCTAGTAAGAACAATTATTGTGGACTCCACCGTAGTTTGCCGAATGAAAAGAACCGATGTGATTGATAATGCAAAAATTGTTGCAGGCAACGTTATTGTAGGTTTAAGCTCAATCGGAAAGGCAACTTATGAGAGTGATTATAATGGTGGCATGGGTAGCAATGGTCTAACATCTGCAAGGCACGATGTATTTAAAAATGAATATGCTAAGCGCTACCCTGAAAGTTTCGACAACGATATTGATGCATCTGTGGTATACAGCGGAGGTATGGATTTACTCGATATGGTTTCAATCAATGATGATACAAAGATTACTGCAGGCAAACTTGTGCTGTCACCAACAAGAACATATGCTCCTATCATTAAAAAAGTTATTGATGAACTAGGTGCGCATATCAATGGCATGGTACATTGCAGCGGAGGTGGGCAAACCAAAGTATTGCACTTTTTACATCAAGATTTAGCGGTCATCAAAGACAACCTTTTCGATGTTCCTCCTTTGTTTAATTTAATACAGCAAGAGTCAAATACTTCTTGGGAGGAAATGTACAAGGTGTTCAATATGGGGCATCGAATGGAAATTTATGTTGCTGAAGAATTTGCTGAAAAGATCATTGAGATTTCCCAATCATTTGGAATAGATGCCCAAGTTATTGGCAAAGTCAAAGAAAAGCAGGCCGGTGATCCGCGATTGACAATTAAATCAGACAGAGGTATTTTTACCTATAATTAAAATTGAAGTCAACTTTCAATCTCACTTTGAATTTAATGTTTGCCAGCTATTCAGTTGTAAAATAGTGATTTAAAAAAATACCATAAAGGTTAATAACATTTAACTCTTTTACTGCTAAGTTTAAAATTGAAGGCACCAAATACTGATTAATTTTGAAGCATGGAAAACGGACAAGATCAAAAGAAAAATACAACTTTTAAACGTACAAAAAGGGCTGGCGATTTAAGTTTTAATCCTTTCGATGTAGGTAAATTACCTCCTCAAGCGCCTGATTTAGAAGAGGCGGTGCTAGGTGCGCTGATGCTCGAGAAAAATGCATTATCTGCTGTGGTAGATATTTTAAAGCCGGAGGCATTCTATGTTGATGCGCATAGTAGAATTTATAATGCAATTTTAAATCTTTGGAAAGATAAACAAGCGGTTGATATCCTAACGGTTACCAATCAATTGAAGAAAACCAGTGAGTTGGAAATTGTTGGAGGGGCCTATTATATCTCAAAACTTACCAACCGCGTTGCCTCTAGTGCCAATATTGAATTTCATGCGCGCATCGTATTGCAGAAGTTTATACAACGTATGCTCATTCAAATTAGCACAGAAACTATTAAAGATGCTTTTGAAGACAGTACCGATGTATTTGATTTGCTGGATAAAGCTGAGTCAGGACTTTTTGCAATAGCAGAAAATAACATCAAGAAGAACTATTCCAAGATGAGCGATTTGCTGAAAGAAGCCATCGAACAAATAGAAAATGCAAAAACACAAGAAGATGGTGTAAGCGGCATACCATCGGGCTTTAGTGCACTCGATAAGGTTACAGCTGGCTGGCAACGTTCCGATTTAATAATTCTTGCAGCCCGTCCCGGTATGGGTAAAACAGCGTTTGTATTGGCTCTTGCGCGAAATGCTGCCATCGATTTCAAAAAGCCGGTTGCTTTCTTTTCATTAGAGATGAGCTCCGTGCAATTGGTTACTCGTTTGATCTCAGGTGAGACAGGTTTAAAGGCCGATAAGCTCAAGCGCGGACAATTGGAACCACACGAGTGGCAGCAACTTCATTCACAAATTACAAAGTTGGCCGATGCGCCTATATTCATAGATGATACACCTGCTTTAAATGTATTTGAATTAAGAGCTAAACTGCGAAGACTCAAATCAGAGCAAAATATTGATATGGCCATCATCGATTACCTTCAGTTGATGACTGCCGGTGGCGAAGGAAAGGGTAATCGTGAGCAAGAGGTGAGTACCATCTCGCGATCCTTAAAGGCAATTGCCAAAGAGCTCAATATTCCAATCATTGTGTTGTCACAGCTCAACCGTCAAGTAGAATCTCGTGGAGGTGCCAACAATAGCAAACGTCCACAGCTTGGGGACCTTAGAGAATCGGGTGCTATAGAGCAAGATGCCGATATGGTGATGTTCATTTATCGCCCCGAGTATTATAATATTACGCAAGATGATAGCGGGAAAAACTTACAAGGATTAGCTCAAATTATTATAGCAAAGCACAGAAACGGTTCACTCGAAGACGTTGATTTAAGGTTTATTAGTGAGAACGCCAAATTTACCGACTACCACACCGATAACCTACCACCGTTCGATGCTATGGGGCCAAATGATGATTTCTTCGACAGAGACTCTGCACCAAGTATCACCATGAGTTCCAAGATCAATAACATGAGTGATGATGAATTTTAAATCCTGAATTAGCCAGTTGAGCCTACGAATGTAGCGCAATTACTATTTTATGAGCAATAGCTCTTTATACCAAATCAAAAATTATTTTAAATTATTTTAAATTATTTTCTTTCTGTTTATGGAATGAATAAATGTTTTGCATCAACTTGATGTAACCATTTAATTCCATAACTATGAAACGCTTTATCATTTTAACTCTTGCAGCATCTGCCTGCATTTTATTAGTATCGGGCCTCATGCAGGCCGATATGGTGTATACGCCTGAAACAGAAAATGCATTCATTCTCAAACTCAAAGAGAAATTCAAAAAAATGAACGATGCCATTCCTCAGGATCGTGTCTATTTGCAAACAGACAAAACATTTTACAGTCCGGGTGAAACTCTATGGTTTAGCGCTTATGTGGTAGATGCCTCAGATATGGGGCGTTCGCAAAAAAGTGACGTGCTCAATATTCAATTAATATCACCCAAAGGAAGTATTGAAAATGCTTACCGACTGATTTGTAAAAATGGAAAAGCTGCCGGTGATTTTACTTTTTCGGAAAACATGCAAGGCGGCATTTATAAAATAAGGGCTTTTACAAATTGGCAAAAGAATGAGCCCGACAGTTTATTCTTCGAAAAGGAAATTACAGTTCAAAATTTTGTGGTGCCTCGATTAAAAATGAAGTTAGACTTTGATCGAAAGGCCTATGGAGCAGGCGATGAGGTGATTGCTAAACTTAATCTGGAGAGTAATTCTAATGAGCTGCTGGCAAACTATCCGTTCGAGTATAAAGTGGATATTTCAGGAAAAGAAAAACTAAGACAGAGGGCAACCACGGATAAGGATGGAGCTATGCATATCAAGTTTAAATTACCCGAAAATCTACATACAAATGATGGCTTACTCAATATTGTGTTGGTATACGATGGTATTGATGAAAGTATTTCAAGAAGCATTCCAATAGTGCTCAATAAAATTTCACTTGATTTTTATCCCGAGGGGGGCGATTTGGTTGAAGGAATTCCAAATAAAATTGCATTCAAAGCGCTTAATGAATTTGGTAAGCCGGCAGATGTTGAAGGAGTAGTGCTCGATAAGCAAAATAATCAGGTGGCAACATTCAGCAGCTATCATCAGGGGATGGGTGCCTTCATATTGGCTTGTGAACCTGAAGCGGACTATACTGTAAAAATAACAAAACCCGAAGGAATTAATCAGGAGTTTAGCTTGCCTCAAATGCTTGATGAAGGATATGTTTTGAATGTGGTTGAGCAAAATAGTAAAACATTGCAATTGTCGGTTAAAGGAAGTGAGCATGAACAAATGTCATTGATTGCTCAGGTAAGAGGTAAGATTTATTACAGCACATCAATAGATCTTAAGTCCACAGAGGAAAAAATAAATATCCCACTTTCGATGTTCCCATTCGGTGTTTGTCAACTTACTTTGTTCGACAGCAAAGGCATCGCAAGATGCGAACGCCTTTTATTTGTAAACCGTCACAAGCAACTAAATGTTAACATCACAACCGATAAAGAAAAGTATGCTCCACGAGAAAAGGTGACGGCACAAATTGCTGTATCAGATGAAAATGGTTCACCGGTGCCTGCTCGCTTAAGTTTGAGTGTAAGCAATGATGAACTGTTAAGTTTTGCAGATGATAAACAAGGCAATATCCTTTCTCAATTGTTTCTGCAGCAAGATTTACGCGGTAAAATAGAAGAGCCCGCTTTTTATTTTACCCAAGCACCAAAAGCCAAAGAAGGACTTGATTATGTGATGTTGACTAACGGTTGGAGACGTTTTAAATGGGAGCCCGTGCTGAATGGACAATTGCAAGTAGCAAAATTCAAGGGCGAGAAAGCCATTTTAAAGGCAACCGTGATTGATAACATGACAGGTAATCCTATGCCCGATGTAAAGGTAACTATCGGTAAGCAGGTATTGCAAACAAACCGGAATGGTATTTTTATATGTAAAAATTTAGACATTATTGAAAAGCCGAAACTTACCATTCAAGTTCAAGGATTTGATAAATATGAGGAAATCATTGCTGATTTTTCTGATGAAAAAGTGATTTATTTATCAAACCAAAAACTTTTTGTAGTTCAACACGAAGAGCGAGAAATGATGGTGAATGAAGTGGGAGTGGAAAGAATTAATGATGTAGGAAGATTGGCAGTTGAAGATTTTGCTAAAGCTGCTGCTCCTGCGCAAATGCAAGATGAGATTAATCATCGTAAACAGGCTAGAGACAACCAAAAAATAGCACAAGCCGAAAAACCCGCAAATAATGCCCCTCACAATAGAAATAACAAGAAACTTCCGCACGTAAATGCTGGCGTATTGGATGAAAATTTTAAATTCGTTGGTGCAAAGCTCGAAGTAAAAAATCAAGAACAACAAGCGGCAGGCGCTCAACATAATCCACTGCAATATTATCGCGCAAGAGTTTTTAACTGCCCCGATTACAGCCAAAATCAGGTTGCTCCCAGCAGAACAGATTTTCGTAAAACTGTTTATTGGAACCCCAATATTTTGATTGATAAAACAGGAAAAGCTACAATCAGTTTTTACAATAACGATGAGATTGCATCATTCAAATTCATTGCTGAAGGTATTGGTGCCAATGGAAGTCCCGCTTATGTCGAAAAGAAAATCTTTACACAATTGCCTTTTGAAATGAGTCTTAAAATGCCCGAAAATTTAATTCAAGATGATGAGATTTTTATTCCTCTGGTATTAAAAAATAACAGCCCTAGTATAATTAAAGGCAACTTAAAAGTTCAAATTTCAGAGGAAATGACCTTGCTTCAAAAACTTCCTGAAATAACCGAAATTCCTGCTTCAAATAGTATTACTCTTTATATGAAATACAAGGTTGGCGAAGCAAATAGTAATGCCAATATTTCGGTTGCTTTCAATGCCGGATCTGTTTCCGATGCGTTTGAACAAACCTTTAAAATACATGCAAAAGGATTTCCGGTAAACGTTTCTTTCAGCGGAAAAGAAACCAATCGTGCCTATATGGTTGATGTCACCGAAATGGTTAAGGGATCATTAGTTGCCTCTGCCACAGCATACCCCAGTGTTGTAAGTGATTTAATGAAAGGGGTGGAAAGCATTTTCAGGGAGCCGGGTGGCTGTTTTGAACAAACATCAATGAGTAGCTATCCTAATATTTTGGTGAAGGATTATTTGCAAACAATTGGTAAGAAAGATCCCGAATTAGAGGCCAAAGCAAATCAACTGATTGAAAGGGGATACAAGAAGTTAATAGCTTTTGAAACAAAAGAAAAAGGTTACGAATGGTTTGGGGGGGCACCGGGACATGAGGCACTTACGGCATATGGTTTAATGCAATTTAATGATATGAAAAAAGTATATGCCGGTGTTGACCAAGCCATGATTGATCGCACTGCTAATTGGTTGATGGCAAGCAAAGATGGTAAAGGTGGTTATAAGAGAAATGCTCGAGCATTAGACAACTTTGGTGGCGCAGACATGCAAATTACAAACGCATATATTACTTATGCTCTTGCTTGCGCAAAGTATAACGATATCAATGTTGAGTTAGATCACTTGTATGAGCAAGCCAAATCATCAAAAGATGCTTATATACTTGGCCTTGCTGCCAATGCATTATTTGAGCATAACAAAGATAAAAGGGCAGGGAGTATTGTTGCTCAGTTGATTAAAATGCAGGAAGCAGATGGCAGTTTTATGGGGGCATTGCATTCTATCACACGTAGTACTCATCATGCACTTAGAATTGAAACTACTTCATTGGCAATTATGGCAATGCTAAAAGCTGAGAATATTAATCATGTTGTAATGAATAATGCGGTTGCTTTTCTTATTGGTGCGCGCAGCGGATATGGAGATTTTGGCAATACACAGTCAACAATTATGGCTTTGAAAGCGCTCACGCAATATGCTAATTACGCAAAGCAAACCAATGAGGCAGGTATACTTGAAATGTATGTAGATGGAAAAAAAGTATCTGAAAAACCATACAAGGCAGGCGAACGAGAAGCTATAGTTATCAGCGGCCTTGAAAAACATTTAACTGCAGGAAAAAATAAGCTTGAGCTAAAATACAAGCAAGCACGCAATCCACTTCCATATAGCATAGCTGTTTCTTGGAATACAACTAAGCCGGCATCGCACAGTGAATGTCAAGTTGATTTAAATGTGGCCTATCAAAAATCAACAGTTAAAACAGGAGAAACAATCAGATTAAAGGTTACATTGGAAAACAAAACGGAGCAGGGCCTGCCTAGTACAATGGCCATTGTTGGAATACCTGCAGGTTGCAGCGTACAACCATGGCAACTAAAAGAATTACAGGATAAAAAGTTAATTGATTACTATGAAATTAGCGGAAATAAGCTCAATATCTATTATCGACAAATGGCGCCCCGCGAAACCAAACAACTCAATTTTGATTTAAAAGCTGAGGTGAAAGGGAAGTTTTTGGCACCTGCAAGTTGCGCCTATCTGTATTATACCAACGAATTCAAAAACTGGCAGTCGACACCTGTATTGGAAGTGCTTTAACTACAATTGTTTTAGCTATTTACCGGTTGGGTTGAAATAATACCGAATGCCTGAATAGTTCAACCTTGCAGTTAGGGAGGAAAAAGAGAAAGCCGTTAGTTACTAACGGCTTTCTCTTTTTTGGGGAGATTTAAATGATAAGGTTATTTAGCTTGAGCGTATTCTAAATTTACAACTATGTTTACTTCATCAGCAACAACGGAAATTGCCTCGGTCATCACATTCCACTTTAAACCATATTCCATTCTTTTAATACTTCCGGTAGCTTTAAATCCAGCTTTGGTATTACCATAAGGGTCTTTTTGTGTGCCTCGGTAAACGACATCAAATTTTACTTTTTTGGTTACGTCTCTTATCGTTAAGTCACCCTCTAAAATATATTTATTACCACTTACCTTTTTAAAAGAACTGCTTTTGAATTTCATTTGAGGATATTTCTCAGCGTTGAAAAAGTCATCACCCTGTAGGTGCTTATCACGCATTTCGTTGTCGGTATTGATTGATTTAACATCAACAGTAAAGGTAATATCAGCATCAGTAAAATCGGCATTTTTGGAAACGAGCGTTCCGTCAAAACTTTTAAAATTCCCTTCTGTTTCAGACACTGCGAGGTGTTCAACAGCAAATTTTACGTTGGAGTGTGAATTGTCAAGTTTCCAATTGGTTTGTGCAAACGCCATTGTTGACACGGCTAAAGATAAAATAGTTGTTAAGTTTTTCATTGTTTTTAGTTAATTGTTTGTGCAAATGTTGGTAATAATAAATTTAAATTTGTTGATGTAGGATAAGATTTGAAAATCTTGATATAAACAAGAAAAACAAATTAGGGTTTATATTATTGTGTAAATTTTATCATTAGAATAATTATTTTCGCAATCTTTTAAAACCGACAAACAAAATTAAAATGAAAAATATAACTGTTATTGGCTCAGGGACAATGGGAAATGGTATTGCCCACGTTTTTGCGCAACATAATTTTAAGGTTAACTTGGTGGACATTTCACAAGCTGCACTCGATAAGGCTATTGCTACCATAACTAAAAACCTCGAAAGAATGGTTGCTAAAGGAACTATTACTGAGGAAATCAAAAGTCAAACACTCGGTAATTTAACCACTTACACCAATCTCAAGGAGGGGGCTGCAAATGCCGATTTGGTTGTTGAAGCAGCAACCGAAAATCCCGAAATTAAGTTTCAGCTGTTCAAGGATCTTGATAGTTTTTGCAAACCTGAAACCATTTTGGCAAGCAATACCTCAAGTATTTCTATTACCAAGATTGGCGCGCAAACCAAAAGGTCCGATAAGGTGATCGGAATGCATTTTATGAATCCGGTACCCGTGATGAAATTGGTTGAAGTGATCAGGGGTTACTCTACCTCAAATGAAACAACACAGGCCATCATGGATTTGTCTGTGCAACTCAATAAAATTCCTACTGAGGCCAATGATTATCCGGGCTTTGTGGCTAATAGAATTTTGATGCCAATGATTAATGAAGCCATTATTTCATTACAAGAAGGTGTAGCAGGTGTTACCGAAATTGATACGGTAATGAAACTGGGTATGGCACACCCAATGGGACCGCTTCAATTGGCAGATTTTATAGGTTTAGATGTTTGTTTGTACATCATGCGTGTATTATATGAAGGGTTGGGAAAAGATAAATATGCACCTTGCCCACTTTTAGTAAACATGGTTACGGCCGGACATCTTGGGGTGAAAAGTGGAAGCGGGTTTTATCAGTACACGGCCGGATCTAAAGAGCTTGTTGTTGCTCCTATGTTCAAATAGTTTTTGAATTTCCTCATCTGATCGCCAATCATCAAAACAAGAAATTTTTTAAATTAAATTCAAAAGTGTAATTTTGACACTTTAAAAATTAAATCCAATGACAACAAAAAAAATAAAATCTACAGCCACATTGCTAATAGCATTTTTAATGTGTTTAAACATGGGGCAAATCATGGCTCAAAACTTTGTATTTCACGCGGAATTTGTCAACGCTTGGTCGGGGCCTGGCTATTTGTTTACAAACGATATCAATGGTTATCCATCTGTCACAGTGCAAGCAACATCAACTGATGATGAGTTCATTATTGAAGCTGACAACTATTACAACAAATGGGATAACTATTCAACCTGCGATGTGAATGTGGTTACACCTTTTGTTTTTTATGGCAATACACCAGCTTTTGATCCCGGTAACTCATTTTTAACCGACAGCACCATTGTTGGAAGATACTACACCACACGTATTCAAAACGTTGGTTATTCTTCTACCAATGTTATTATTATGGAGACAGATAGTTTACCGGTTGCTTTTGCAAGCGCCAATGCTGTGTCTCAAATTCCTGCCGCGAATGCTGTTCCTGCTAATGCAAGCGTTGAAGTAACGGTAAATTTAGAAAAAGCTAAAAGTGCGCAAGAAAAAGTTTACGTTCGCTATACTATTGATAACTGGGCTACATCTCAAGTAGTAGAGGTTAATTTTGCCAATCCTCAAGCCATTACTGGGAATGCCACTATACCGGCACATGTCGGTGGTGTAACTGTAAAGTATTACATCATGACAACAACCTACGATGTTTCAATGGGTGTGGGCAATTATGACCTAATTACCTTAAGGCAAGAAACCAATGCAGGTGCGAATTATGAGTATACTGTGATGATGCCACTTGTAGGTACTGCTCAAATTACTTTTTTAGTGAACATGTCAAATCAAACAATCAGCGGAGGAGTCTTTGTTGCAGGCTCATTCAATGGTTTTAATACTACTGCAAATCCAATGACTGATATAGGCAATGGTGTTTATGCTACAACAATCACTGTTGATACCAATGTGGTTTTACAATACAAATTTTTAAATGGAACCCAATTCGAAAACGGAAATGCATCATGTGGTGTGGATGATGGTTTTGGGGGCTATAACAGATTTTATTCTGTACCAGAAGTAGACGATACCATTGCAGTTGTGTGCTTTAACGAATGCTCTAATTGTGCGTTACCTGCTTTTGCTGATGTTACTTTCCGAGTGAACATGAGTAGTCAAATCGTATCTCCGCAAGGTGTATTCTTAGCGGGCACTTTCAACAGCTTTAGTGCAACTGCCGACAGCATGATTGCAATTGGAAATGGAGTTTATGAGTTAACACTAAACCTTGATACAACTCTTTCTGTTCAATATAAATTCGTAAACGGCAGTATATACGAAGCAGGAAATGCCGCATGCGGTGTAGCCGATGGATTGGGAGGTTTCAACCGTGTGTTAGATGTTCCGGGTGCTAATATAGTATTGCCTACAGTGTGCTTCAACGAATGTTCTGATTGCATCACTGTTGGAATGTCGCCTATAGGAAACAATAACATTAGCGTTTATCCGGTTCCTGTAAATGATATCTTGCATATCATACATAATCACAAGGGTAGCACCAATTTTGAGGTGATTAATCAAATAGGTAGTATTGTTATATCAGGTAATCTATTGCCTAACACTGATACTATCAATTTGGAAAATCTTCCCGCAGGTATTTATTTTTTAAGACTCCAAGGTGAGAGTTTTAATGCGGTGAAGCGCTTTAGCAAAGACTAAAATTGGTTGTTTCTCTGACTTAATGCTGTTTATTTTTTAGTAGGCACGTAGATTGATATACAACTAGTAGAATAGATTCTGTATTTTCTAATACTGAATTTGTGATAATTGTAATTGCTCCCTACTGTTTTGCATTTTTCTGACTTTTCATCTATGCGATTTAATCCATAACCATTAGAATTGGTCTATAATTTCATTTATTATCAAAAAATTGAGGCAATCAGTTTATATTTGCATAAAAATAGTAAGATGGAAAAAGAATTTTTTGCGCATGAAAGCGCCTATATCGATGAAGGATGTTCAATAGGAAAGGGAACTAAAATATGGCACTTTAGCCACATCATGTCAAATTGTGTTTTGGGTGAAAATTGCAACATTGGACAAAATGTGGTGATTTCGCCATCTGTAACACTTGGAAGAAATGTAAAGGTTCAAAATAACGTGAGTATCTATACAGGTGTATCCTGTGATGATGATGTTTTTCTTGGTCCCTCCATGGTATTTACCAATGTGATCAATCCAAGAAGTGCTGTGAATAGAAAAAGTGAATATGCCAAGACACATGTTGGGAAGGGCGCTAGTATTGGAGCCAATGCAACCATTGTGTGCGGCCACAACATTGGTGAATACGCTTTCATAGGCGCAGGTGCCGTTGTTACTAAAAATGTACCCCCATATAGTTTATGGATCGGCAACCCTGCAAAGCAGGCGGGTTGGATGAGTGAATTTGGGCATCGTTTAAATTTTAAAGATGGCGTTGCCGTTTGCCCAGAATCAAATGAAACTTATCGTTTAGAAAACGGAGTAGTATCAAAAATAAAATAAATTAATATGATAAAGTTTGCGGTAATAGGAGCAGGTCATATTGGAAAGAGACATGCTGAAATGATTAAAAGACATGATGAAGCGCAGCTTACAGCGATTTGCGATGTGAGACCTATTGAAGATACTGATGCTGAAAAATTTGGAGTCCCATACTTCAATAAAGTAGAAGATTTGTTTAATTCAGGAATAGATTTTGATGTGGTGAACATATGTACTCCCAACGGATTACATGCGCAGCACTCCTTATTGGCACTTGAAAATAAAAAGCATATTGTTTGCGAAAAGCCCATGGCACTGCATAAGCACGACTGTGAAGCAATCATATATAAGGCCTTGCAGATGCATAAAAATGTTTTCTGTGTGATGCAAAATCGCTATTCACCTCCTTCGGCTTGGCTTAAGGATGTTGTGGAAAAAAAGATTATTGGTGATGTATACATGGTGCAACTCAATTGCTATTGGAACCGTGACGAACGGTATTATAAAAAAGGTGGTTGGAAAGGCACCGAAGATCTTGATGGTGGTACATTATTTACTCAGTTCTCTCACTTCATCGACATCATGTATTGGCTATTTGGTGATATTAAAGATGTTCAAGCTAAGTTTAGTGATTTTAACCATCAAAGCCTTACCACATTTGAAGATAGCGGTTTTGTGAACTTTAACTTTATCAATGGCGGCATGGGGGCTGTTAATTACTCCACATCAGTTTGGGATACCAACCTCGAAAGTTCGCTTACCGTCATTGGCAGTAAAGGAAGCATAAAGATTGGTGGACAATATATGGACAAGGTGGAATACTGTCATATCAAGGATTATCAAATGCCTGAACTCGCGCCAACAAATCCTGCAAACGACTATGGTGCTTATAAAGGCTCAGCCAATAATCATGGTTTTATTATTGATAATGTTGTTGATACGCTCAAAGGAAGAACTACCATTACCACCAATGCATTGGAGGGATTAAAAATTGTTGATATCATTGAGCGCATTTACAGCCTAAGAAATAACGGTAATAAGTCTTAAGCCAAACGGGTTTATCTTTTTGAAATTTTATTGTTAGAAATGCCTCTTTGAAGATTGCATTTGAAGCGACCTTCCATGAAGTTTCTTTTCTTTAAATGTTTGGTAGTTCGCCCTTGAACACGTTCCCGCCACATTCTGAAAGAACTCGCCCGCATGTGTTTACGCATAATTTTTATAACTTCTTGTTCCGCAATGCCAAACTGCGCCTTAATTGCATCAAAAGGAGTGCGGTCTTCCCAAGCCATCTCAATAATCCTGTCTATATCAAGTGTCGTAAGCATGGGCTCGGTTTCATCAGTGTTTACTTTATCGGCTTGCTGATAAGCCCACACAGAAGGCAAACCGCTATATTCACAATGTAAGTTTTTTGATGTAGTCTCCAATTTTTTTATACCTTAACCTATTATAACTTTTTTAAGCTACTTTTCATATAACATTAACCTGCTGTTTTTGTTCGTTTCACACCCAATGTGTTTGTAATACCTTACACATTTTGAATAAGTACATCGATTTTAGGATAATGAATACTGAATGGAAATAAGTTTGTACAAACGCTATAAAACATTGTGAATTATTTAATAAGTAGGTTTGTGTCCTTCCAAGAAGTAACATGCATGCCATTCTTCTTGTAGCTATAATCACCTGTATATATCAAATTTTTCTTGGCTACATGGCTTCCCTCAAGTGCCGAAAAATAATTAATGTCTTTAAAGAAGTCATCTTTAATTGTTTCAGTTGTTTTAACTTCAGTAACGCTCAACCTGTCATCAAGGTATGTTAGTAAATCTACTTCATGTCCTGATGAGTCTCGCCAAAAACTAAAATCAGCATGAAGATATTGATGTTCGTTTTGTTTAATGAGTTCAGATAACGCAAAGTTTTCAAAAATACTGCCTTTCAGCGTGTGCATGGATATTCCTGAGGCCTGCGTTATTTTAAGCAGATGGCACAATAAGCCGGTGTCATAAAAATAAAGCTTGGGAGTTTTAATCACACGTTTGTTGAAATTGGCGTAGTGAGGTTGAAGTAAATAAATAATATAGCTACTTTCAAGCACCGAAATCCATGCTTTTGCAGTTGGTTGAGATATGCCGCAATCGTTAGCAAGTGAGTTCAGATTCAACAAATGACCACATCTCGCTGCACAAAGACTTAAAAATTTCCTGAATTGCCTCAAATCCCTTACTTCGAGCAATTGTTTAAGATCTTTTTCAACATAGGTTTGAATGTAATTCGAAAAAAAAACTTTAGGCGTGATAGCCCTATTGTATAAGGCAGGGTAGCAGCCCTTCACCAATAATTCTAAATAATCATCTGTTAAAAGACCCGATTGTTTTAACTCTCTTAAATCATAGGGTAGTAGTTTAAATAAGGCAACTCTTCCTGCTAAACTTTGCGTGATATTTTCCATCAGTTGAAAGTTTTGAGAGCCCGATAGAATATACTGTCCCATTTTTCCGGTGGCATCTACCTTTGCTTGAATAAAAGAAAAAAGCAAAGGGGTTTGCTGAACTTCATCAAGTATTAATTTCCCGGGATAGGATAAAAAAAATTCTTTAGGCGAATTCAATGCAAATTCACGCAACAAAGGATCCTCCAAATTCAAATAAGTGTAATCAGGAAGCATGTTTTTTAGCATGGTTGTTTTTCCAGATTGCCTTGGCCCTGTGACAGCAATCACAGGGTATTTTTTTGAGTAATAACGGATTGAACTTTCTATGGTTCTGTGAATTGATTTCATAACCTCTTATTTGTGCCTCAAAAGTACTAATAATTTTGAAATAACATCATTTGAATTTTGAAATAACACGACTTGAATTTTGAAATAACATAGATTTAAAATCGAAAAAAACATAGCACGAATTTTGAAATAACATGATATGAATTTTGAAATAACATAGATTTAAAATCGAAAAAAAACATAGTACGAATTTTGAAATATCATCATTTGAATTTAGAAATAACATGACTTGAATTTTGAAATAGCATGACTTGATTTGGATGTGGTAACGAATTAAATCAACATTCCGCATTGAGAAATGCGGCATCACTAAAACACCTGCTAAGCGGGATTAATTTCATCATGCCAATTTCATTTATTTTTTAGGACTAAGATTTAATAAGTAAAATTTTGAAGATGGAGGCATAGATTGTAAACTTAACAGTCAGCTAATACCTTTACTTATTTCAAATTAGTCCATGATTTTTCGGTACTCGCTCAAAATCGAGAACAAAATATCAAGAATTTTATATGAAAGATTCGACTGCACTGTATTTGCTTTTAGTATTGCTGGCTATTGCGAATTTAGCCTATGGCTCAAAGATGTTTAAAAGCTACTTTAACGATTCCGCATTTATGATGCGATTAATTAGTGGCTATGTTCATTTACATCTGTTTGAGGCGCTGCTGTTTTGTTAGCAATTTCACAATAACTCAATGCGTGCTTTTTATATTTTTGACCAAAATGTTTTTTATGCCATTATTCCCGATATTAGATAAGAAAGATACGCGCTCAGGTTTTGGCGCTGGTTTGTTAGAGTTAGGAAAAACCAACCCAAACGTTGTTGCCCTGTGTGCCGACCTTACGGGGTCATTAAAAATGGATGCTTTCGCAAAGGAATTTCCCGATCGCTTTTTTCAGGTGGGTATTGCAGAAGCAAATATGATGGGCATTGCTGCGGGCCTCACCGTTGGTGGTAAAATTCCGTTTACCGGTACTTTCGCTAATTTTTCCACAGGCCGCGTATACGATCAAATCAGACAAAGCATTGCTTATTCTGATAAAAATGTAAAGATTTGTGCTTCTCATGCAGGTTTAACACTGGGTGAAGATGGTGCCACTCATCAAATTTTGGAAGATATTGGACTAATGAAAATGTTACCGGGGATGACAGTTATCAACACGTGCGACTATAATCAAACGAAAGCAGCAACCATTGCCATAGCTGCGCATCATGGCCCTGTTTATTTGAGATTTGGGAGGCCGGTTGTTCCTAATTTTATGCCCGCAGATATGAATTTTGAAATCGGTAAAGCACTTACGCTGTGTGATGGTTCAGATGTGAGTATTTTTGCAACCGGACATTTGGTGTGGCAAGCCCTTGTTGCACAAGAGGTTTTGAAAGAAAAAGGAATCAATGCTGAAATAATAAATATACATACCATTAAACCTTTTGATGTGAATGCAGTCATAGCTTCTGTTAAGAAAACAGGATGTGCCGTAACAGCCGAAGAACATCAGTTTAATGGAGGGTTGGGAGATAGTGTGTCGCAAGCATTGGCGCGATTTTTCCCCGCTCCGGTTGAATATGTTGGTGTAAACGACTCGTTTGGCGAAAGCGGCACCCCTGAGCAATTAATGGTAAAATACGGACTCAGCAGTAACAATATAGTTGAAGCCGCGCTGAAAGTAATTGCAAGAAGAAAAGCATAAGGGTTACAACGCTATCTTTATTGCTCAACTTTTTGCCACATAAAATTTAATGATGCAAGAATACAGTGATAAAGATTTATTAGTCATGTTTAGGGAAGAAAGTTCCAAGAACTTCGCTTTCAATTTGATTATTAAGAAATATCAAAAAAAACTTTACAGCATTATTAGGCGCATGCTCATCAATCACGATGATACTGACGATGTGCTGCAAAACACCTTTATAAAAATGTGGCATCACCTTGACGGTTTTAAGGAAGATGCTCAACTTTATACTTGGCTCTACCGAATTGCAACCAATGAATCGCTAACCTTTTTAAAGAAAAAAAGAACACGTTTTTTTGTTCCAATGGTGGATGTAGAGTATAAGCTCACACAAAATTTGGAGGCCGATAGTCAATTTAAAGGAGATGAAATACAAATGCGTTTGCAAAAGGCCATTCTTAAATTGCCTGAAAAGCAACGCTTGGTATTTAATATGAAGTATTTTGAAGAAATGAAATATGAAGATATGAGTGAAATACTAGGTACCTCAGTGGGTGCGCTCAAGGCCTCTTATCATCATGCAGTAAAAAAAATTGAAGAATATATATTGGCCTATTAAACCTTTTGTAAAAATAGATATCTCAACTACAACAATTCGGTACAATGAGCAATCAAAAGCATAGCAGCAACACAAAACACTCAGGTGATCGTCCCCGTGTGCTCAGCGCTATCCCTAAGTTTGGCGTTGAAGATTGTTTTGTAATACCGCATGCTTACTTCGAACGCATGCAGCAGAAGGTCATTAATCATGCATTTGTGAAAGCTTCCAATAATTTTGTGGTTCCTCCGCATTATTTTGATACGCTTTCTGAAAAGGTTTGTAACCACGCGTTCGTAAGTAATAATAGCACATTTCCTATTCCTGAAAATTATTTTGAACAGCTTCCCTCTGCCATAGAACAAAAGGTTGTTGGAATTCGCATTTCTTCAATTAATCAGGAGATTCCTGAGGGATATTTTGAGCAATTGCCTGTAAAAATTCAAGACCGCCTTTACCAACAGAAGAAGCAAGCAGCTGTGTATCGAATGCCCCAATTTGCTCAATTACGACCTGTGCTAGCGGCAGCTACCATTGTTTTATTGATTGCCATGCTATTTTACCTTAAAATATTTGATAACGGCACACAAGGCAATGACCAATTAGCAGTTAATAAGCATCCTGTAAATCATATGGTAATACTAAACGAGCAGATACATGAATATGATGAAAACATACTCATTGAGGCCATTGACCAACCGTTGCAAATTGATATTGCTAGTCAATCAGAGCAACAACTATTGAATGAACATATCACAGATTTCTTAATCGATAACCAAATCACCACAGATGATATAGCATCAGAAATTTAAAAATAACATGAAGTACCTATCTAAATATATATTAATCATTTGCTGTATCTTACTGTCGTTTGCAGCAAAAGCACAGCCGGGAGCCGATAAAAAGGAACAAATTGCTTCCTTGCGAGTTGCCTTTATTACCAAGGAATTGAGTCTTACAAGTAAAGAAGCACAAAACTTTTGGCCTGTTTATAACGAGTATCAAGATAAACTAGATGCGCTAAGAACAACAAGAAGAAAGGAAAATAAAAAGTTGCTTGCCGAAACTTTGACCGATCAAGAAGCAGAGAAATTTGTAGATAACGAAACCGATTTTAGAGTGAATGAAGCCAACCTCTATAAACAATATTACAACCGATTTAAACAATGTTTGCCCATTAAAAAACTAGCATTGCTCATCAAGGCAGAAGAGGACTTTAAACGTGAGCTATTGAAGCAATTAAAAGATAAAAATTAGTTAGCACCTATGTTTAACAGTCACTATAAAAACTCTGTTATAAACCATCCACTTATGTTGATGTGCTTGCTGCTGTTTTCGATGTCAAGTGCATCTTGGGCTCTTACCGACAGTATTGTAAAAAAGCAGGTAAAGGTACCTCGACACTATATTAGGCCAAGTATTTATTTTTCAGGTTATGGTATCAATCAACGCGAAATTACGCCTCGAAAAGATACCTTATCAATTGCCGGCAGATACTTCGAATTTGCTCAACGCAATTTTGGATTGAATGCACCGCTCTGCACCAAAACGTGGGCAGAAAATGATAGTTCGGAAATTAAAAGTTTTCAGCTCATTACAACCATTAACTCAACCAGAGAAAAAATAGAATCTTCCATACTCAACGAAGCACGCATCTTTAGAAGAACTTCAATAGCATTTAAAGGAATTTACAGTGATGGAAGAAAGAATTCATTTTTTTTAGCTGTGGCTCCTTTCTCCTCCTATGACCAATATACCAATGCAAGAAAAGGTGGTCGATTAGCGATGGTGTTCATATACAATCGTACGGTAAGTGAAAAGTTCAGCTATCGTTTAGGTTTTATGCGCACATTCGTATTCGGAAAAAGATTACCACTCCCGATCATTGGTTTTAGATTTGGAAGATTGGATGGTGTAAACTTCAACATACAGCTGCTAAGGAATATGTCATTAAATGTGCCATTAGGCAAGCGCTTTAACTACAGTTTGTTTACGAGGCCAATAGGAAGCGCCTATAGTTTTAAAAATGATTTGAATGCAAGTATTCCAAATTTTGGAAGTACCTTAGAGTTGAGAAGATGGGAGCTATTAACAGGTATGACATTAAGTTACAAAGCAAGTAGCCGTTTTAGCATGTTTGTGTCCGCGGGTACAAGTAGGGGAGCCATTGCATTCGCAGAAAATACAAACCGAATCATTTTGAAAAGAGACAGCTACCAACAGTATGATTTGCGTAGGGGGGGCTTCATGAATATTGGACTCAATTTCTATTTTGGAAGGAGCAAGCAAATCAATGGTAATTACACCATGTACGATGTGTTGGATTTAAACAGCACTTACGGTAACGATGATAATAATATCAATTTAGGGAATAGTCAAATTCCGGCCCAAAACAAGGCCATGCAGGTAAAGAACCTGCAGTTTAATGATGTAAAGGATTTGATAAGTGAGACGGATATTTATTAAATTAAAATACTGAAAACTATAAATTGACTAGGCATTAATTGATTATGATCCTTTTCAATTTCATGAATTAGCTTACGTTACTTCAATTCCACAAACTTATTATTATTGAAAAGACATTAAGCTTGTGCCTTCTTTTTTGCGTGGCATAAAACTTTATTGAATGTTTCCTATAAAATTAAAAACTGGTTAAATGGTAAATTCTATTTAACCAATGAAATAGGTTTCATTTACGGAAACATGAAAATTAATATTGAATACCATCAAGACACAAATTATTCTTACACACAAAGTAGTTATTGTTAGGATGAAACTGAAAGCAATTCAAATAACAACTTTAATGCTAAAGTATCATTTAATCATGATTATTGCATTCTAGGAATTTATTACAATAGGTAAATCAATTAATTGAAATTTCAAGCTAAAAATCTCCTTCAATATATCTTTCTTTGGCGATAAACTACTCCGGACACCCATTCCTTACCCAACAATCTAATTTGTTAATGCTGACATCCGATAATTTTGACTGCCCTTGAGGCATTGCTTTAACGCCACTTGCGTGGTGCACCGAAGCAAATGCGGTGTTACTATTTATAAACTCATTTTTTGCTTCAGCATAACTTGATAGGTCAATACCATCTTTTTTGGATGCGGCATTATGGCATCCCTGCGTAGCGCAACTTGCATTTAAAATTTGGGCAATGTCGGCCGTGTAGGTGGGTGTGCTTGTGCATGAAGCTGCCTCCGCATAATTGATATCCTTGTTTTTATTACAAGCAGCGCAGCAAAAAACAAACATGCTAGTGCCATTGATGCAACTAGCGCAAAGGGGTTTAAAATAACGGATGTTTGTGTGGTGAACAACCTTACAAATCTACTTTTATAATTCATCATCATGTAATTTAACAACTGATATATACCGCATAAAAAAATAATTTCACCGAAAGAGATAGTGCGCAACAATGTAAACCCGAATTAATCAATAGAAGTTACGCAAGTAACGCACTAGTAATTTTATAAGGCAATCCCGCTTAGCAGGTGTTTTCAATCCATTGAACCAATAGATTGAATTACAGCCGTTTCAGCGATTCCGCATTTTCTCATGCTGAATTTGGGGTAAATCAATCCCATAAAAAAAGCCTCCCGGTTAAGGGAGGCCTTTTACCAATTATTAAGTGATTAAAATTATTTTACACTATCAACAACTGCTTTAAATGCAGCCGGGTGATTCATCGCTAAGTCAGCTAAAACCTTACGGTTTAATTGAACATTCTTAGCATGAATTTTACCCATAAATTGAGAGTAAGATAATCCATGAGGGCGAACACCGGCATTGATTCTTTGAACCCATAACG